>JBLIOK010000043.1:0-12116 GCA_047639735.1 Candidatus Krumholzibacteriia bacterium
CCTTCGGTCACATCCTCGCCATCGCCGCGGGGATTGCGATCGGCCCGATTGTAGAGATCATTGAAGGAGTCTTCTTCGCCCTCAAAATAATCTCCGTCGCCGCGGTCGTCGAATCGGTCTTGGTCGGAAAACTCAGACGCAAAGTCGTCTACTCGGGTCGAATCAGAGGCGTCTTTACTGAAGTCGACCCCGAGGCGGTCAATGGCTTCGTTGCGCAGGCCTGGTTGGTACTCGGGCACCTCACCCACATCAAGGCGACCTGAGAAATTGACCTGATAAGTGAAGCGCGTGCTTTTGAGAGCCAATAAATAAGGGTTGATGGAGTTGCTGACCTGAAGCTTGAGGTACCTGCTTTGGCCAGGCTTGATTGTCAACCCGCTGGTGATATCTCCCCATTGGGCATTGGCCGCAGCTTTCGGTCTGAACGACGTCCTCAAAGACCAATCGATCACACCATCGATCTTTTTTTCGGTGATCGTGGAATCAGAGCCAGCGCCCAGATACTTCGCATCAATACGGTTGTCCATACTCAACCCGACGCTCGTATTGTGCAGTTGTTTGCTGCCAAGTCCAGGCGACAAGTTCCATGACGTGTTGAACCGCGCTGTATGCCGGAGTGCTTTCAGACGCCCGACCTGCAACGGGAACAGACCGTACAGGGTTGTGCCAACCCCCGTGCTGAAACTCATGCCCGGTTGGGTCTTCTCCGTCTCCTCGTCGATGTCTGTATAGAAGCCGCCGTCGACAAAATTCGTGTCTGGATTCCATAGCTGGCCCTCGACTGTATCGCGAGTCCAAGTCTGGCGCGCATTGGCGGCCAAACTGACATTAAAAATCCCCAGTCGCGCGGGCCGATAACTGAGAGACCAATTTCCATTAGCCGTTTGGGTGGCTTCCTCGCGGTCTTCATAGCCCTGATTATCTGATTTGATGGAATAGCCCTGTTGGAAATATGTGCTGCGCAGAATATTGCCAAACATGCTGCCCGAGTCACCAGATCGCAGGCTCGGGGCCAGAGTGAATTGTTTGAAATTCATAGACAGCGAAGGCAGGGTCATGGAATAGATCAGGTTGTCAGTAGTCGGGTCCTCATCGCTCGCATTCACCCGCTCATCACGATTGGCATTCATGCTCGCGTTGCCAAAACTCCAACTGCGGCTGAGATAAGCGCTCGATTTCAGTTGTCCACTGACAATGTCGCGGCCATTCGAGCCGTTGAAATCGTTGCTCGTCAAGGTTGTGGAAGCCATTTTTACGTCGGTGCGGAATTTGTAGTCATCCCACAATATGGGCTGATTGTGATTCCAGCGCAGCTGCCATTCATCCACATCATTGTCACCGAGACCAATTTTCCGTGAGTAGTCGACGCCGCCGTTAAAGCCATAACGCTTCACGTATCGGTTGCTGACTCGGTAGCCCAGTTCACTGCGCTCGTTGTAATCGCCTTCAACCACAAAGTCCATAAAATCGTTGGTCGCCCAATAGTAGCCAAAATCACGCACGTAGCGCCCTTCGCGACTGGACCAACCAAAATCAAAACTTGGAAAAAGGATGCCAGACTGGCGCCCTTCCTTCATGTTCTTGTAATAAAACGGCAAGGCAAAAATCGGCACATTCCCCACTCGCAGAACAATGGGCGCCGCTACCACTTTGTCCTTAGGCCGCAACTTCATTTTGCCCGACCAAAAATAATAGTGCGGCACTTCCAGGTCACAACTGGACATCTGGCCGCCGCAAATTTTCATCGTTTGATCGCCAAAACGGCGGATGTTGTCGCCCACAAAGTAGTACTCATCGAAGGCCGTCACGCCATCGACGACCGACGCACTTTTGTGTTCAAAGTTGTATCCCATTTTTGTGCCGACAATAGTATCGGAATCTTCGACGACGGGATTGCCTTCGGCGTACAGTTCGCGTGAATCTGTGTCCAGTTTGATATGTTCGGCCGTCATGTGCATCGTGCCGTAGTCAAGTACACCCTGCTTCTCAATTTCCATACTGCGATCGGCCATCTCAAAAGTAACCCGTTCGCCGGAGTATTTTACGTTTTGAGCATTGCCTTGAAAATCGAGTGCCGATCGACTGGTGTCAAAGCCGGCAGCCGCCAGTGAATCCATGGCGGCGCCGAGCAAGGAGTCGGCAGACTGAGCATTGAGCACGGGTAAGATCATGCCTAGCGTCCCGGCGATGGAATCCACTTCAGCGACGAGGGATTCAGTCGTCGCGGTGCTGTCAGCGTTGTCGCGGGCGAGCAGGTCGGCCAACCGCCTCGATTTGCCGAGCATGTCATTCATCGCCGCCAAGCGCGCAAAGCGGTATTCGCCTTGGGCATTGCCTTCGATGCGCACTCGGGCTACACGCTTGCGTTTGAAATGTATGGTGATGGTATCGCCGGTAGCGTCGTTGGTGGCCACTTCATCATTCAAGTCCAGGGGTGTGTATCGGCTATGGGCGTTGCCAACGACAACCGAACGCCGAATCGCCCCATCTTCAAAATCTACGGTAATCGAATCGCCTTCGATGATGTCCATATCGGGCAAGCCTTGATAAAGACGCGCCAGAGAATCAGGGCTGGAGTCTTCCATACGAGCGGTGCCCGTGATAATCAATTGACGCAGCTCGCCGCCAGCGTAGCGGAAATCAATTTGGTCGCCGAACATGGTGCTCTGGCCACCCATCGTCACATTCGGTGCGCCGGTCAGCACCATCCTGTTCTTGCCATAGGCCACCGCGGTGTCGGCCTCGGCCATGGTCAGGCCCTGGCGAATGCGCACGGAATCGATCATGACCACGCGCTCTTCGTTGCGGTAAAAACGCATAAGACCGGCGACGCTATGCAAGGGTTCACCATCTTGTTCACGGCTCGTCAACACCGGTTCTTGATCCACTTCGGCCACATCACCGTCGGAATCAAAAACAGCGTGTTGGCCAGTCACCAAATTCGTAGCGTCTGGCTCGATGATGCTGACGTTGCCGAAGGCTTCGCCACGGCCGGTGAGGCGATCCTGCACGATGGTGTCGCCGCGCACGGAGTAGTCGGGCGTCACCAGCAGGGCGTTGCCGATCAGCCGCAATATGCGGCCATCTCCGCGCGATTCTGCAATACGACCAGTGCCGATCAAATCGCCTTCGACGATGCGCACATTGCCGTAAAAGTTGCCGTTTCCAAATTGGCGTTCATAGTCGCCACGTTCACTTGTGACAACCGCATTGGCACGCGTAACGCGCACATTGCCCACAAATTCAAAAATATCCCTATTGCGGTAGGCGTAGGCGGTGTCGGCCGCCACGGTGATGGTGTCGCGGTCGATAAAGACGTTCCCATACATGCAAGATACTGGCTCACCATCGATCACGCGGTCGACAAAGCGATCGGCTTTGAGGCGGGAATTACGGGCCACCGATTGTGCGAGCGAAGCATCGCTCCACGAAAATAAAGAAGTTATCAAGAGGAATGAAATCACGAGAGACGGAGCCAATACTCGCCCCACAAAAGTCGACACACCGGCGGTGAGTCTGTTCTGTGAAGGGGAAGATTTGACCTTTTGTTTCAACGCTCAAGATCCTTCAGCCGCGCCAGACTTGCCGCTCCCTGAGCCGCGGCCAAATTTCCTAATTGAGCCGGCACAATGGGCACATTCTTGGCCTCGGCCGCGAGCACCAAATCGGGCACCACGGCGCGGCATGGATCGAGAATCAAATCACCGGCTTGGCCCACCCCGCCGCCAACGATCACCAAGTCTGGATCCAAAATATTGACCAAATTGGCGACTGCGCGTCCGAGCCATTGGCCCGCTTCAGCAAAAATTGCAATGGCCTCTGCGGCTCCGTCAGTGGCCAACTTTGCCAGATCGGCGGTGTTCAAGAGGGCTCCTCGCGAGCGCATCAGATCGGCCACAGCGCCTTCACCACCCGGCGTTCTTGCGCTGCGAATGATCGCCGAACTGCCCGCGTAGGCTTCCAAACACCCGTGACCGCCGCAAGAGCAAAGCGGGCCATTGGGGTCAAGAATCATGTGACCGACTTCTCCGGCACCGCAATGGCTGCCCACCACCAGTTTGCCGTCGACAATCACACCGCCACCGACGCCCGTGCCGAGGGCAATCATCACCAAATGCTTATAGCCGCGACCGGCGCCGTAACAATACTCGCCGTATAAGGCGCCGTTGACATCGTTGGCCACCGCATAGGGCTTGCCCGTAAACACTTCGCTGACCATCTGGCCTAGTGGCGAGTTTTCCCAGCCGGGCAAATTTGGCGATCGTCCTAAGGCACCCGTGTCCGGATTGATGATCCCGGCGCAGGCCAAGCCCACAGCGGCGAGACGTGGCAAATCGGGTCCGCCCAAATCACCTGCCACTGCCGCTGCTAAACACTTGAGCGATGCGGTTGGATCGTGCGAAAGAGTAGGCACTTCACCACAGGCCACGACTTTTCCCGAAGCATTGGTCAACACGTGTTTCATCGCTGTGCCGCCAGTATCAATGCCCAAGTAAAGATCGTTGCTCACGATTTATCCTTCCGATCTGATTTGAATTTGCGCCAAGGCCGAGCTGGCCGGACGCACTTCGCGCGCATCTGACAATTTCTCGATGCCCAATTTGTGCAATGTTTCGGCAACCATAAAGCAACTGCCGGTGACCAGGACTCTGTCGTCGATTGTCGCACCAGTTGCGACAGCCTGCAATGCTAACGACAGCTCGTCAAAGACCGTGCAGCGGTTTTTCCACAAATCTGGCGGTGCCCCAGGGGCTTGGCCCAATTCGACAAATCGGCTGCGCAGTTCATCAGGCGTGCAGGATCTGGGCAATGTCACGGGCACACCTACTAGGTGATCGCACTGGTCAAACAGGGGTGCTAGTTCGGCCGGCGTGCCTTTGTCTTCCATCGCACCGTAGATGACGATGTTTCGGCCGCTGGGTTTGTCTTTTGTGGCCGCCAAGAATGTGCTCAAGACATGGATCAAGGCTTGCGCATTGTGAGCCGTGTCAAATATCCAATCCGGGTCTCTGAACACACGGTGGTACCGTCCGGGCAGAAAAAGATTCCGCAATGAAGCGGACGGGTCATCTGGCAGCATCGACTCGCCTCGACTAGCCGACAATTCAGTGAGAGCCAAAACTGCCAAAGCAACATTTCGCTGCATCGCTACGGTGCCAAAATCGGGCAAGTCTTGGTGAATGGTTTTGCGCAGGGTTAGGTCCCATGTCTGGCCCTCGCTATTTGGCCAGCGCGCCAATTCATCGAGAAAGAAGCACTGGCTGCCGGCCGTGACTGCGGCCATGAAAGTTTGACTGCGCAATTCGTCATCAACCCCGGTAAACAGAGGAACATCTCGCTTGAGAAGCCCTAATTTCTCTGCCGCAATTTCGGGCAAACTGGAGCCCAATATTTTTTGGTGGTCGAGACTGACGGTCGTCAACAGGTTGGCAATAGAGGGCAAGGCATTTGTGGCGTCGAGGCGCCCGCCCAAACCCGTTTCGCAGCAGAAATAATCAGCACCCTCGTCGCTGGCGATCTTTACCGCGATGGCGGTGAGGGTTTCGAACCAACTGGCCTCGTGCTTTTCCGTCAATGGGCGAATGGCTTCAACCCGCGCCGCAAAGTCAAGGGGGTCAACGGGTGTGTCATTGATTTCGATTCGCTCATGAACGTTCAGCAAATGAGGGCTCGTGTAGCTGACCACGCGGTGACCGGCATCTTGCAATAAACGCGCTAAAATGCGGGTGGTGCTGCCTTTACCGTTAGTGCCGGCAGTGACGATGGTGCGCAGGTTTCGTTCGGGATGACCCATGTCAGCAAGCAAACCCTGTACGCGCGAAAGGCCTGGCCTGATGCCAAACCTGTTCAAACTGAAGAGCCAGCGGGTGGGTTCATCACCAGCGACAAAGGGCGGCCCTAAGGTGTCGCCGATGCCAGGTTCGCCGGGGTGGGATCTGCCCAGGGCCATACGCCTAGCCCCGTGGCGGGCGCATAACCGAGACATCGCGGCCGTCGACAAACCAATGCAAAGACTTGGTCAGTTCATTCTTCAACTCTTTGCGTTCGACGATCATGTCGATCATGCCGTGCTCGAGAAGAAATTCAGAAGACTGGAAGCCTTCGGGCAGGTCGCCGCCGATGGTTTGTTTGATCACGCGTTCGCCAGCGAAACCGATGATGGCCCCTGGTTCGGCCACGTTGATATCACCGAGGGTGGCGTAGCTGGCGGTCACGCCGCCAAAAGTTGGGTTGGTCATCAGCGAAATGAAGGGAACGCCCTCTTTACGCAAGCGCGCTAGCACGGCGCTGGTTTTCGCCATCTGCATCAGCGACAGCAATGATTCTTGCATGCGCGCGCCGCCGCTGCGGCTGAGCACGATGGCGACTTCGCGATTCTTTAAAGCATCGAGCAAGGTGCGAGCAATTTTTTCGCCAACCACTGAGCCCATACTCCCGCCCATGAAACTGAAGTCCATGATCGCCACGCAAACGGGCACTCGTCCCATGCGAGCTCGGCCAGTGATCACAGCGTCTTCTTTGCCGGACTTGGCGCGAGTGGATTTGATGCGGTCGCGGTAGCGTTTTGAATCTTTAAAATTGAGCGAGTCGACGCTGGTCAAACCGCGGTGGGTTTCATTCCAGCTGCCTTCATCGAACAGCAAACTGATGTACTGTTCGGTCGTGAAGGGCAAATGATGGCCGCAAGAACCGCATACCCAAAAGCTGCGCTCCAATTCACGATGATAGAGAATTTCCGAACATGAGGGGCATTTGCTCCACAGATTATCCGGCACTTCTTTTTTAGTACTGGTGAGGGCTTTTATACCCTTAGCCGCCTGTGTCAACCAGGACACGGCATCCTCCCTGAAACGGACTGAAATTTACGAAGGCATTCTTAGCTAAACTAGCCCCAATGGCCCACTGCCGACAACTATTATTCCTGATCTGGGCGCGCGACGCAAGTGCTCGACATCACGAGGGCGTCTTCTCCATTGTCGGCATAATAGCGTGGACGGATACCCACCTCGCGAAAGCCGTGTTTTTGATAGAACCCGATGGCCGCCTTGTTGCTACGCCGGACTTCCAAGGTAAAATCCTCAATGCCCCACGCTAAGGCCTCTTGGGCGGCCCTCTTGAGCAATTTGGAGGCAAGACCTTGGCGCCGCAGCGTTGGGTCAGTGGCCAGATTCAGGATATGAAGCTGGTCGACGACACGCCAAGCCATCAAATAGCCGCTGAGTTGGCCGTTAGTCTCAATCACGAGCGGCAGTCGCAAATCGTCGCAGGTTAGCTCTGCCCGCAGCGAATCGGTGGACCAAGGGTCAGAAAAACACCGGATTTCTAGGTCGATGACCGCCGGGAGATCGGCAGCGGTGGCCAAGCGAACGAGATGCTGTTCTTCATTCATGGCCAGGGCGCTGGCTGTGGTGGGTTGTAATCTCTTGTCCAGGTTCGCTGGGAGTCAGATCCAAGCGACGCTTTACTTCGGCATCGGAGACCCGCATGTATTCCGGCAGCAAGGCAAACGGATGTGTTTCTGGCATACTGGCCGTCCCCAAAGCAATGGCCAAAGCCGGTGCCGTGGCAGGATGGTTGGTCGACCAACGACGCAAAACGGGCATAGGCGCCTCTTGCAACTCTGCCCGCAACGTGTCGGCTTGGCCAAGCAATAAACTGGTGCCGTCGCCGCCATAAACGGGCGCATTCGGATCTTCCACCGTGCTTATAATTTTTGCCCACCAGTGGTCCGGCGTCATAGCTGCCGCCGGAACAACGGGCTTCACCCATCCGCCCGAGCGTTCAAAAAGACCAGCAAAAATTTCGCCGCGCCGAGCGTCAAGCACTGGCACAGCGATTTCGGCGTCAGGGTGTTCCACCAACAAGGCGCCGGCCATAGCCTCGATCGAAGTGACGCCAACTAATCGGCAGCCCAGCCCCCAGGCTAAACCCTTGGCGGTGGCAACGCCAATGCGCACACCGGTAAAACTTCCTGGACCAATGGTGATGCCGATGGCGTCCAGGTCATGTTTTTTGCGCCCGACTTCGGCCAACATTTCTTCAATCACGGGCAACAGCGCGTCGGCATAGGACCCGCCCACATTGAGCGGACGATAGACCAACAATTCATCGTCTTCAGCCAAAGCAAAACGACCCTGCTTGGTGGACGTATCAAAGGCGAGATTCAACATGGCGAGTCCTCTTTAACGGGGAACAATTGCGACCAGGCAGGTGAAACCATGGGCGTGGCCCGCAAGTGCCAAGTGCGTTCGGTTTCTGCGCGTCCCATTTCTGCTAGCAATTCGAATCGTGGGCTATTGCCTAACTCCGGCAGCAGGGGTCCCGGCCATTCGATCAATCCGATGGCTTGACCATCCCAGATGTCATCCAACAGATCAGGCACGCCAACGTCGGTAAGGTCGTGTTCGGGTTCAAGGCGGTAAAAGTCCAGGTGATGAATTCGCCACTTGGCATCGTGGGTATTTACGAGTGTAAACGTTGGTGAGACAACATCTTCGACCACATCCAACGCGTCGCACAGGCCCTGTATGAAGCAGGTTTTGCCCGCGCCCAAATCGCCATAAAAGAGAATTATTTCGCCGCCTTGCAGCAACTGCGCAACCTGCTGACCAAGGCTAAAGGTCGCAGCCGCCGTGGCCACCGAGCAGGAGTGGGTGAACAGATGAGGTTCGGGCAATTTGTGCAGCATCTTTGACACCGTGTTACCTCGGGCGCATCACAACGAAGGGACACATGACCTCTTCGAGGCTGATGCCTCCGTGCTGAAAGCTGTTGCGATACAGCCGCTCGTATTCGTGAAAGTTCGTCGGATAAACCAGGTAGTAGTTCTCTGACGTGATGGCGTAATTTTCGATGGTGCTTTGCGGCGGTAGGCGAAACTTTTCGGGCTCCTTCATCAGCATCACTTTTTCTTCGTCGACCCCCAGGTTGTCGCCAAACTTGTAGCGAACATTGCTGCTGGTGTCTTTGTTGCCCCGAATTTTTACCGCGCGTTGGCAAAGCTTTGAGCCATGATCAGTCGTCAGAATGACCGTGCAATCTCGTCGCGCCAGGTTTTTCAAAACGTCGTACAAATTTGAATGTTCAAACCATGACCGCATCAAGGTGCGGAAGGCCGCTTCGTCAGGCGCGAGTTCTTTAAGGATACGATTTTGACTGCGGCCGTGGGCCATGATGTCCAAGAAGTTGTAGACCCCAGCGACCAGTCGCGCGTCGCCAAGACTGCCCAGATTTCGGTGCAGCAGATCGGCATCGCGTTCGTCAGATACTTTGTAATAGCGGCTCTTGCCGGCGGCAGGGCTTTTGGTGCGCTTCAAGAGTTCTTCGAGCAATTCGCCCTCGTGAGCGTTGCGACTGCCTTTGTGATCAGCATTGCCGATCCACCAATTGGGATAGCCTTCGGCGATGTCCAGGGGATACAGACCTGCAAACAAGGCGTTGCGAGAATAAGGTGTGGCCGTGGGCAGCATGGACCAGTAGCGACGGCGTTCCATGTGATAGAATTTTTCGAGCAAAGGCTCGATGATCCGCAACTGGTCTTCGCGCATGCAATCGATAACAATCCAAAACACTTGGCGACTGTTTTCAATCTCTGGCGCCACCCATTTCTCGAACACACTCGGGCTAAGCAGAGGGATTTCCCCCACTTCAGTGTCAATGGCGTCGCTGACCCCAGTGGCGCCATCGGCGTTGACCCAACCTTGGTAGTGTTCGCGTACATATTTAAAAAACGCCAAATTGGCCGCCGAAAATTGATCAGCCATGGTTTCCAACAAACCGTGATCACTGTATTGAAACAAATCCATGTTCCAGGTTACCAAATCGCTGTAAATCTTTTCCCAATCAGCTGGCGAGCTGGCCGCCGCGAAACGATCGCCCATGGCCATGAAATTGCTCATGTAATCGCGAGTCACTTCTTCGCTCGTGAGCTTGCGGGCTTCCAGCAACCGCTTGAGCGCTGACAAAATCTGCAATGGGGAAACCGGTTTCACCAAGTAGTCATCAATGCGCTTGCCGATTGCGCGGGACATCAAATCTTCGGCTTCGCTCTTGGTGATCATGACCACGGGAATATGGGAATTGAATTTACGCAATTCCTCCAGCGTTTCGAGGCCTCCCATGCCAGGCATCATTTCGTCGAGCAGAACGGCGTCGTAGTCTTTTTCGCGTAACATTTCCAAACCGTCTAGGCCATTGGTCACGCCTGTAATTTCATAGCCTTTTTCGCCTAGGTACATCACATGGCTGCGCAATTCTTCGATGTTATCGTCTACCCATAAGATATTAAAGGCCACGTTGTCTCCTCAGTTATTTTGCGCGGTCATGCCGGATGCGGCTGACATGTCTTTGGACGGCAAAGCCACCATAAAAGTGGTGCCGTGGGAGCTTGAGTCGGCGACCCAAATTTTGCCGCCGTGATATTGAGTGACGATGCGTTTGACGAGGGCCAAGCCAATCCCCCAACCACGTTTCTTGGTGGTGTAGCCAGGCTCAAAAACCTTCGAATGGTCGCGGGCAGGAATGCCCTTGCCCGTGTCGGCCACTGACAGCAATATGCCGCCGTCTGGGTTATCCTGGACCTTCACCGTGATGGTGCCTTTACCATCGACCAGGGCATCAATCCCATTTTTGATCAGGTTTTCAAGCACCCAGCCAATCAAGTCGCGATTGAAAGCCACAACCTGGGTAATGGTTCCTTCGCTATACAATTGCACCCGGCCGCCATGATGAGGCAAGCGGCGCTGGAAGTAATTAACCGTGTCTTCAACCACGTCAACCAAATGTTCACCAGATAACTTTGGCATGGAACCGATTTGGCTGAAACGAGCCGAGATCATGCTCAAACGGTCCACGTCACGGTTCAACTCGACCACAACATCGTCATTTTCGCCGATCTTGTCCGATAGAATGGCCACCCAGCCCATAATCGACGTCAACGGTGTGCCCAATTGGTGAGCGGTTTCTTTGGCCATGCCCGCAAAAAGGGCCTTTTGCTGGGCTTCTTTTTTGTTTTGCAAGGCCCACAAGATGATCAAAAAGAACAGCGCCATCACCATCAATTCGAGGTATGGCATGATGCGTAAGCGTTGACTGAGGGCCGAGCGTCCATAGTGCAACGTGCCCAAGCGGGCGCCGGTTTCGTCGACGATCGCAAAGGGCTCTTGCTCCTGATCGTAGGCGGCGGCCAGAGACAAAATTTCCAAGATCACCGGGTTGCTGGGATTGGACATGCTTTCTTGGAGCAAGATTTGGTAGTCGGGCACCGGAATGCCAATCACCGGCATATTCCACATAATGGGCCGGCCAGCGTTGTCGGTCAGTATAAAGGGCACTTCATTCTCATTGACGATCTCGATGATCGACTGCACCTCTTCAATATTTTCGGCGGTGGCGGTGAAAAGCCGGCTGGCCACACCGGACAAAAGCTGGGTCGTCAGGAAGCTTTGGCGCTCGACTGATTTGCTGACGCGAATGGTGAACACGGTAGTGACCAACACGATACCCAAACTGCCCACCATCAAATAGATATTGAACAGATAACGGCGCCGCAGGCCAAAAAACTTTGTTCTGCGAAGCAGGTCCATCATCAGACGATGAACTCCAAGCCGCCCATATAGGGCACCAATACTTCGGGCACTTTTATACGCCCATCAGAGGTTTGATAATTCTCTATGATGGCCACAATGATGCGCGGCAAGGCCAAGCCCGAACCATTGATGGTGTGGACATAGCCTTTGGTGTCGGCACCTTTGAACCGGATACCGGACCGACGTGCTTGAAAATCCATGAAATGACTGCACGACGAAACTTCAAGCCATTGCCCAACACCTGCCGACCACACTTCAAGGTCATAACACTTGGCAGCCGCGAAGCTGAGATCGCCGGTGGCCAAAGACAAAACGCGGTAAGGCAATTCAAGTTTTTGCAGAAGTTCTTCGGCGTCTTTGACCAACAATTCGAGTTCGTCCCACGACGTTTCGGGGGTCACAAACTTGACCATCTCAACTTTATTGAATTGATGAACGCGCAACAGTCCACGCGTGTCTTTGCCCGCAGCTCCCGCTTCGCGGCGGAAGCATGGCGAATGCGCGCAATACATCAGCGGCAATTTATCG
>JBLIOK010000044.1:0-12070 GCA_047639735.1 Candidatus Krumholzibacteriia bacterium
TCTTTTGCATCGGGGGCTCCGCCCACTCCGACGCCATCCAAAATGATCATGATGGCCGTTGCCATTAATGCGCTCCTTAGGCCTAACTGAGTTTTCGTTGGCTCGATAGATTACAACCGGATCGCCCCAGCGTCAACTGGTTGCCTCGCTGTGACCTCGTCCTTGGCCCAGCTCACAATAAGAGTTAGAATGATGGCATGAACTCTGATCTTTTTGAAAACAATCCAGACGATCTTCAAACGGGCCGGCCTCACGCCGGCGACAGATCGCCGCTGGCTGACCGCATGCGGCCAGCAGACCTTAGCGAAGTTGTGGGCCAAACCGAGCTGGTAGGCCCAAAGGGACCCTTGCGCCTTCTATTACAGGCTGACAGCTTGCCTTCGCTTTTGCTTTGGGGCCCTCCAGGGTGTGGCAAAACAACCTTGGCTCGATTGGTGGCCTCTCACACGCGAGCCCGCTTCTTAGAATACAGCGCTGTCTCGGTGGGCACCAAAGAGCTGAAAGCAGTGATGTCCGATGCCCAAAAATTGCGGGGCGCTACGGGCCAGAGGACAATTCTATTTCTGGACGAGATCCACCGCTTCAACAAGGCGCAACAAGACGCCCTGCTGCCCTGGGTCGAACGTGGGGATGTCACGTTGATCGGCGCTACGACCGAGAACCCCAGTTTCGAAATCAACAGTGCTTTGATTTCACGAACTCGATTATTCGTGCTCACGGAGCTGCAACCGGCAGACATAAAAATTCTGCTCGAACGCTCGTTGCAAGATGAACGCGGATTTGACGGCGCTGTTCAGCTGACGAGCGAAGCCCTCGATGCCCTCTCGCTCATTTGTGAAGGCGACGCAAGGGCGGCTCTGGGACAATTGGAAACCGTGGTGCTGGCCGCACAATCAGTCGAGCGCGGCACCAACGCCGAAGATAAAGTGACCGCAGCGGAAGTTGACCAATATTTGCAATCCCGCGCGGCCCGTTACGACAAAGGCGGTGATGAACACTTCAACATCATTTCGGCTTTGCACAAGAGCATGCGCAATAGTGATGTCCATGCCGCGTTGTACTGGATGACCCGCATGCTCGAAGGTGGCGAAGACCCCCTTTATATCGCCCGGCGTGTGGTGCGATTTGCCAGCGAAGACATTGGTTTGGCTGAACCAGCGGCCCTGACCCAGGCTTTGGCCGCTCGCGATGCTATGCATTTCCTGGGCATGCCCGAGGGCGCACTGGCGCTTGCGCAGGCGGTGGTATTCATGTCACTTTCACCCAAGAGCAATTCACTTTATACCGGATATAAAAAGGCGAGTACCGAGGTCGCTCGTGGCCAAAACCCTCCCGTGCCCAAGCATCTGCGCGGCGCGTCCAGTCAGCTGCTAAAGGACCTCGGTTTTGGCGAAGGATACAAATACGCTCACGATCAGGCTGAAGGAATCGCCGCCATGAGTTGCTTACCTGACTCCTTAAGCGGCGCCACTTATTACGACCCCGGCAAACGTGGGTTTGAAACTGAATTAGCGGAACGCATGAAAAAGATCAGGGCCTGGCAAGAACGAAAACTGCGCGAGCATTCAAACCAACGCGCGGACAACTCAAACAGGAGCACGAAATGAAACGAATCGGAGTACTGACAGGTGGCGGCGATGCAGCCGGCATGAACGCTGCGTTACGAGCTGTGGTGCGCACAGCATGGCACAACAACGTGGAAGTCATTGGCATCCGGCGCGGATGGTTGGGCCTGGCAGAAGGCCTCCACGAAACGATGACGCAGGGATCAGTGAGTGGGATCCTGGGCAAAGGGGGCACAATCTTACGTACTTTCAGATACCCGGAATTCGCAACGGACGCCGGTACCGCTCCGGTTGCCAAAACGCTAGAAAAGCTTCAACTCGATGGCATGGTGATCATCGGCGGTGACGGCTCCTTTCGCGGCGCAACCAAGTTAATGCGTGAATTTGATCTGCCCGTAGTCGGTGTGCCAGCCACAATAGACAATGATATTCCCGACACCGATGTGAGTATTGGTTTTGATACGGCCCTCAATATTGCGATTGAAGCGGTCGACAAAGTGCGCGACACAGCGACTAGCCACGGGCGCATTTTTGTAGTGGAAGTGATGGGTCGTGATTACGGTCTTTTGGCGGCTCAGACGGCGATTGCCTCGGGCGCTGAAGAAGTCCTGCTGCCCGAAGTTCCATTTGACTTGGACAAGGTGGTCATGCGGATTAAAGAGGGATACAAGCGAGGCAAACAACATGCGATCATCATTGTTGCCGAAGGAGCCGGTACTGCCGGAGAGATAAGCCTGCAACTGAAAAAACAACTTGAACGCGGAGTGCGGACCGTGGTGTTGGGCCACGTCCAACGAGGTGGCGCGCCTTCTGCCTCTGACCGGATTCTTGCCAGCCGATTAGGCCATCGTGCTGCCGAGTTGCTGCTCTCAGGTACACACGGCGTGATGGTTGGTATCGTGGCCAACCAATTTAAGAACACCAGCTTGATCAAGTCTGGGCCGAGACCCATTGAAGCGGTATTGCGCGATGCTAAAATGACCCAATACTTAGCCTAACCACCAGAGTACTTTGCCTTACTAAGTGCCTTACCAATTGCCTTATCAAGATAGCAACAACAAGAAAGGCTCTCCCTGTTGGGAGAGCCTTTCTTATATATTCAACGTCGCATTTAGATCATCAACGTCGCGGGTTTACTCTTCGTCAGAGCTGCCCCGTACGAACGTATTGCCAAATTTGAACCAGTTAATTTTAACCGTTCCAATAACGTGGCCCAAGCCTTCATGTTCGACTTTACGCTCTTTGTAACTGTCATTCAGGGAGGTCAAAGAGAACGAACCGACCAACGGCAAGTCCTTGACGATCATCATATGCATCATCCAGTCAGCTCCGTCGGTCACATGGGTGATCTCCAGAGTTGACTCGGCAAAGACCGCATACCAGGCAAAGTCTTCAGGTGAAGGATTCATCTTTACGCTGTCAGCCAAATCGTGGCGAGGAGCGTAGACGAAATTCTCAATACCCGATTGCACGGCACGCAGTTCATCGCCCTCTTCTGCCGGCAAGAACGTTGCCTCAGCAGTTTTGATTGCGTTTGAACTCCAGCCCAAATCTGGCAACGGAGCACCTGGAGTTTCCAGATCTATCGCGCCTGCACGCAACAGACTAGGCAGCACGTAACTGCTTGGGGTAGCTAAGCTATCAGCTTCGATAACCCCATTGCGCTTGATACGCTTGATCACCAAGTGAGTGGGTTGCGGCGTGAACGTTTTTTGAACACCCAACAACGTACCAGACAAATTGCGATAGTTGTTCTCAAGGTCTTCGCCAACCATGAATTCAAGCACATTGCCATTACGGATAATTGCAGTGTTGCCCGAAACATAGTCGAATTCAGGCGCATCGATTTCGAAAAGGAAGCCGGTGCTCAGAGTGTCACCACGGGTGATCCGACGCAACGAATCATACACGTAGGGATCCGCTACTTCCTTTTCTCCGCAACCGGTCATGCCAACCAGGGTCATGGCCAAAAGGCCTAGCAAAATAGATGAGACCCAGCGACGCGGGGAAGAAACACCGAACATGAACCAACCTCCTAAAAAGGTAATCTTATGGTTTCGTGAACAAAACCTCGATCGGATAACTGAGGCGTTAATAGCCATCTACCCCATGAAATTGGGGTATCTTTCGCCAAAAAGCAAATGGTATCCGAAGCGTAGGGAAATGGCCTGTCCAGAGACATCATATACGAGCCCCGGTCAAACCCTTGGCAGTTGCCGGACAGCTTCCAGAACCCGCTGTTGCTTGGTTATTGACCCATCCCACATGGCCTGAAAGAGTTGCCAATGCCCTGGCAAAATAATTCCCGCCGTACTGAAAAGACGTGAAAATTGCCCTCGCCGATCAGCCAAATCATAGCACGGCAGGTGCCGGCGCTGCAATCGACCATCAACCACGACTGACCACACCATCGCAAAGCCATGAGCTAGCGACTTGGGCACCATCTCAGCGACCACTTTCCCGGTCATGAGGTCGTCAATGACTAACAGGTGATGATGTAAGAACGCCTCGGTACGGACACTCGAAAACTCCGTCAAATCATCTGTGTTCTCACGATCTTCCCGCTGAATCGATTCCCAACTCTTTAGAGCAGGACTGGCGCTGGTCGCCAAACCCTGATGCGAACCAAATACGCCCGGATGACAGACGATCATCAAGGTCGGCAATTTCGCTGCGGTGTTGCTGCGAATGATTCGATACCAAGCGTCCCCGTCACTCGGCAAATCGTCTGCACTGAGGCAAACCGAGGCGAATTTTTCATCAAGTTGCAAATTTGACAATGCCGTACGCAGATGCGGTTGCACCTCTGTCCACCGTTCTGAGGAGAGCCCGATGCATTCAAGTGTCGGTATGTTCGCAGTCATTTCTCAACCCTCGGCGACCATTTGTCCGCCACCGGCGGGACGCAATTTAGCCGTGAAGTGACGCAAGCTCGGCGGCTCCCAGACAATTTCCAGACCGCAAAGCCTTTCGCCCATTTCCATCACGCGAGCACAAGATTCTGCCACGTAGTCAAGCTGGGTATGGGTGTAGACTCGCCGGGGAATGGCCAAACGCACCAACTCCATGGCTGGGTGCACCATTTCGCCAGTGTCCGGGTCACGGTGCTCGAACATCAAACTGCCAATCTCAACTCCACGCACGCCACCTTCCAAGTACAGTGCGGCCGTAAAAACCTGTGCGGGGAAGTTTTTTTGAGGGATATGCGGCAACGCCTTCTTGGCATCAAGATAAACCGCGTGTCCCCCAGTCGGACGCAAATACGGCACACCCAATTCGTCCAATCGCTGACCGAGCCGAGCAACTTGACCAATGCGATAGGCCAAATAATCGGGGTCGAGGACTTCGCGTAGTCCCTGTGCAACGGCGGCCAAATCACGGCCAGCAAGTCCGCCGTAGGTGGGGAATCCCTCTCTCAAAATAAGCAAGTTGGTCACATTGAGGGCCATGTCGTCGTCGTTGAGACACAAGAAGCCGCCAATATTCACCAAGGCGTCTTTTTTTGCACTCATCGTGCAACCGGCACCGTAGGAGAACAGCTCAATGCAAATTTCTTTAATCGATTTCGAGGCGTAGCCTGGCTCTCGCTGTTGAATGAACCACGCGTTTTCGGCAAAACGGCAGGCGTCAAAAATCAACGGCACGCCCCATCGTTTGCACTCGGCAGAAACGGCTTTGACGTTGCCCATTGAGACAGGCTGTCCTCCACCACTATTGTTGGTGATCGTCAACATCACATAAGGGATGCGGTCGGTACCGTACTTTTCGAAGGCAGCCGTCAGCTTTTCGACGCACATATCGCCTTTGAAGGGCGCCTCTCGCGTGGGATCAAGGTTTTCAGCGGCCATCAAATCAAGCGCAATGGCGCCTTGATGCTCGACATTGGCGCGTGTGGTGTCAAAGTGGATATTATTGGGCACCACGGAGCCCTCTTTGAGTGTTGTCGCAAACAACAGCCCTTCGGCTGCGCGGCCCTGATGAGTCGGGATCACATGTTTGTAGCCGAAGATGTCGCGGATGGTGTTTTCGAAATCGGCGAAGCTTTTGCTATAGGCATAAGATTCGTCGCCGGTCATCAAGGCAGCCCACTGCATGTCACTCATCGCACTGGTGCCGCTGTCGGTGAGAAGATCCACATAGATGGCAGCCGACGGAATTTTGAACACATTGTAGCCAGAATCGAGCAAATACTTAAGCCGTTCGGCACGACTAACCCGTTGGATTTTTTCAACCACTTTAATGCGGTACGGTTCAAAAGTGTGGCCAATGGGACCGAGTTTTTTATCCGATGAATTGTCCGCATCTGTCATTGAAAAAGCTCCTTAAAAAAACTTCGGCTCGGCACTTTATAAATCATTGCCTGCATGTGCTTGTAAACGCACCCCAAACTAGTCAGCGCCCAGCACCGGAACAAGGTTTCTCAGTCGAACAAACCCCAGCTAAGGCGACACCTGATCTCGTGGGAGTGGCGAACGGTCTTGATACAGCACCAAAGCGCTGTCGGTCACACGACCAAGGAATTCATAATGCTGCCGAATGGGCTCGCTGCCAACGCAAAGGTAAACGCCACCGGGCACTCGGCATCCGGGCACGCGGGCCATGTCTGAGAGCAAGCAGGCTGGTCGTCTTGGCTCAATCGCCGCCAAGCCTAAATCGTACCGTGTATTGTGCCACCATACTTCCCACATGGGCTGATCCATGAGGCCGCAAAGAGTAATCCCTCCCCACTTGGCCAGGAATTCTTCGCTGCGCCTACGGCTAGCACTGTGTTTCAAAAAAGTATTGGCCCACGGTGTGCCGATAAAGCTGCCGACAAACTCGGCCAAAGTCAGCTCACCGTCGAACTCTTGACTGTCTCGCCACAGCTGCCATCCACGGCGCGCTTCCGGCCCTAACAACAAAGGTGTCAGCAGCGCAGTGCTATCGCCTTCGACAGTATGGCCCGCTTCATTGATTTTGGATTCAGACGGGTTTGATTCCTCAGCGTCACTGGCCTCAACAATGGCCGCTTTAGCATCGGCTTCTCGGACCATACGTAGGCGTGTGATTTCCCCGCTAAGAGCCAATTGATCAGTGGCAGCGGCTAATATTTCTCGCGGTCCGGGCAGCGCCAATTTGTCAATTTCCGCTTCTGGCACAGCTAACCAACCATGCTCGCGCAATTGAGCGCCGAGATAATCGAGATCAGTTGCCAAAGGTGTGGTCAATCGCACCAAATGCGGCAATACGCCTTCCTGACGAGCGGCCACAACGCGAGCCAAGCTTTGCACCAAATTGGCAGCATACCCCGACTCGAGCTGTCCCCGTTCGTGCCTTCGCGTTCCACCCGTCGGTTGCATAGCGTCTGGCGCCAAACCAGAGACTTCCGTCCAGATTGACTTGCAAATGTGCCTCTGCCCCGGCAGGTTCACAATATCATTAGCCCGCGGCGTGGTCAGGAACAGATGCTCCCATCCCTCAACACTTGCCACCTCATCGGCGGTCATCAGCAACAATTTTCCGCGCCCCATCTGCGCCACTCTGTAGCGGGCTTCGGCATCGAAGCGTTGTGCTTCACACATCACAATGACGGCCGAGCCTGGGTCGGCCAAAGCTGGCAACACTCCTGGTCCGGCTGGCACATCAGCGCTGTGGTCGATCAACGAAACCGTGCGAATATCGACCGGTCGTCCGTATCCATGTCGGGTAAACTCTCGGGCTATCATCGCTGCTACGGCCTCGTCCGGACAAAAAACCGTCACACCACCTGGGTCGGTGGCTTGGTGCAACGTGCGAATCAATCCGCGCACTAATGCCTCATGCCTGCCGGTGCCCAGCATACCTTTGAGCACCAAAAACGCGGGTTCCCGGGGCGCCTTGGTCAATTCATACACCTGCCCGACAACAGAATCAAGATCGTCACTTGCTTCTACGCCGACAGTTAGCAACCGCCGCAGCTGACCCAGACGTGGACGCGAGTCGCGCGCAGTTTTTGCCACCAAAGCCGGTGCGTTCGAGATAGCGACCGGATATTTATTCACGGCTTGGGCTTTAAACAAGTCCCAACCAAGGTCCGACATTTTAACCGTCGAACTGTCGGCGACGGTCAGCAAGTCAACAACATGGATGGCGTCAGGGCAACTTGGACCTATCCACCGCCAGAAACCCAGCGCGACACCGATGCCTAGAAAATTGCGTTCTTCAATCCTCAGTTCGGTCAGTCCAGTGTCAATCCGAAAGCCGGCGCCCGTTTCAGTGGCTGTCGTCATCAAATCACCGATGCGCGACTGCAGAGTTTCAACGGCGTGTAAAATCGCCGGCATCATTTCGGCCGAAGCGCCAGCCCACCCGACAATACGTGTAGCCGAATTGAGCAAGCCGCGCGGACAATGATAAGTGAGACCGAGGCCAGGTTCATTGCCGCTAAGGGCACTCAAAAAGGCGTCAACTTGCGCCAGTTCCTGGGAATCGATTTGGGCTGGCGGCCGCTCCAGGTCCACACTGGCGACCAATCCCGGCAACCCCACACCCTCCAACCAGAGAGGGAGCAAGAGTGCCAAATTTTCTCGTAGCCGGCTTAAGTTCAATTCCAGATCCGAAAAGCGCTGCCAGACGAGAAGCGAGTGGCCAAGGCTCTTGCCAGATGAGTTCCCTTCACTGGCGGCAGATAATGTGTCCCCGTTCAAACGCGCCGCCCAACGCAACAGCATGACGCCTTCGCTCACCTCGCGACTTGATATTCCCGCCAAGCGTGCCAACCACGGCAACGGCAACAGCTGCCGGTCCAGGGCTGGGTGCATTTCAGTGCTCGTGTTGTTGGTCGAATCTTCCACTGAGGCCAGGATTTGGCGCAAACGTGACAGCAAGATTTGCAACCGATTTGCCAAGACACTCGGCCGGTCAGGCGCACCGCAATCAATGCAAGCGACGGAAGACTCAGCAATAGGACCCTGAACTTCTGGGGATTCCACAGCGGCTATTGTTCCGTCGTCGCAGCACGTGGCCTGGCAAACACCGGCCAAAAATTCTGACCAGGTATTCGTCAAACTGCTGGCGCGCAAAAGAATATTTTTTGCATCGCAATCGAGAATTCCCCGCAACGCAACCGCGGTTTCATGAGCATCGCGGTCGGCGCTTGGTAACCAGTCGGCCAAATCATCGGCGATGATAAATGTAGGACTGAACTGCTTCAACATCTGCTTCAGTTCCGGCGATCCAAAGTCTTCTGGCTCAACCCACAACACGGGAGCTGGTTGCATACCTTGCCACTGCTCTGACCAAATCGACACTCCCGATACACCGCTATTGGCAACGAGTTCTTGAGCTCCAGGCGGCATTTCGTCAGCGACAATCAGGGCCCATTGGTCAAGTTCGCCTCGCTCCCACGCTCGGCCAAGATGGCCTTGTATCTGATGCCACACCGGCGCCAGATCGCCCGTATATAGGCGAGTGCCAGGTGTCAAGAATGATGAATCAGGACGAGTTCTTTGAGCTAGAGAAACGTTTTGGTTTTCCTGCAACCAGCCTGCAACCGTGCTCAACGCCCGTGAATCAGCGCGGCCTGCGCTTTCACCAGCAACACCTGTCCCGGGCAAATCGAAAACTCTCGCCATCCCATTGGTCGCCAGCTGAGCAGCCTGTTCCCCGTCCCATTGACGAAGCTTGCTTGAGGCGTCGTTCCGGCCCGCTGCCATTGACATTTTTTCTGGTCTTAGCAAGCGCCACCAACGGGAATCCAGAATTTCAACGCTGCGCCAATGCCCAGCAGATATCGCCGCAATCTCCAGGGCACACATCTGACGTTGCAAACGTACGCGCGCAGACCGATCAACGTCAGCCGTTAGCCAATCGGAACGTGAACCATCACGCGAATTCTCCGCTGTGACATGATTCAGACTCTGCAGTACTGGGACCACCAGAGCTGCCTCGGGCAAATCCGCGGCCTGATCGGGGTCGTCGAAAAAATGCCAGTGTGTCGTTTCGACGGGCAAACTACCGGAGGCAACGGTTCGCCAAAAATGTTCTGCGCGACCACCCTGCGGCACTTGGATTGCTCCGGGACCTTCTTCTGAGAATTTGCGGGTTATCCAAGTCAGTTGACCCGATAATTCTTCCAAGGCGAGGTATTCTGCCTCGGGCACGATGCCTCGGTCGACCAATCGTAACGCCGGTGACCGGGTGTCGGTCAAACTGAGGCAATACGCGTTGCCAAAGAGATGCAGCCATTTGGCCAATAGTTCTTCTAAATCCGAGCGTTGCCAATGAGCCGCCGACAAGATACTAAGATGACGGTTTCCGCGGCTGTGTAACAACGCGTGCAAGTCAGGGATTTTAAATTCATTTCGCCTCTGTAATGACCAATGAACGGCAGCGCTATCGAGAAAGACCCACGCCGCGTCGCTGCCTTCAAACACGCCCCACAAACTGTCAACCGTCAGCGCGTCGGTCCCCAAGTGGTCGACGGTGCCGGCGACCAGACCAGCTTTGCGCACGCGTTGGCTAAATTGTCCGCCCCACCCTTGTAAGTTTTCAGAGTTCAGGGATCCGTCCAAGGCCAGTGAAGGCGCCTCGGTTGGCAGGGCGGTCACCATTTCGGCATACCGTTCATAGAGCGGAAGGGAGCAACCTGGCCGCGGCCGAACTTGTTGAAAATCGAGCAAATCACCGTTATGCGTTTCCACTAATCGGGTCCAGTGGAAAATTGCCAACAGACCATCAGACCCATGGGACTTTTCGCTGAGAAATTCTTCGAGCAAATGCAAGGCGGCGGGCAACACATGGACTCGGCCCTGTTGGGGAATCAAAGTCACCGGTCCCACCACCGCGCTGGCCACTTGGGTCAATGTTTCCAAGCGGTCCATGCGGTCGAGAATAACCCGCCATTTATGTTTGCCGTCACCCCAGGCTGCCAATACAGAGGGCGCGTTGCCGGTGGTGACAATGGTCAAGTCGCTGCGCCCCAAATCGGGACGCACACCGCCGTCGAGTTCGTTTGTCGTTGCGGCGCTGGAATTGCCGCCCGAGGTCCAGCCAAATGGATCCGGTCGGGTCCACAAAAGTGGCAAGGTCCAGGCTTCAAAAGAGGCATCAAGGGCGCGTTGGGTTTCGCTCTGCAGTGTTAAAAATTCGTACAACAGCTGCGAAGCCGCATCGCCGCGCCGTGCCATTTCGCCAATACCCGCGCGCACTGAAATATCTGCTTCGGCAATGCGACTACGCACCGCCAAGAAAACCAAGCCTGCTTGTATCGCACTAGCCGCCGCACTGTGTTGCCAGACTTCCGCCATCGCCGAACTGGTCGGCGGCTCCAAAGCATCGTGGCCCATGTCGCTTCGCCAACCAGACCGCCAAGGTCCGGTTTCTGCCAAAGCCATTTGCGAAAGCGCATTTTCATCCAGCCCATTAGCCGGCACGCGACACTCCATAACCGCCGTGACAAAATCCACGACCGACCACGGCGCCGGGTCATCTTGCCAACAGCCAGCCACCGCAGCCAGGGTAGCTTCATTGGCCGCAAGAAGTCGCCCTTCGCAAGGGACGAGAAAAGCATTCAAAGCAGCAGCGTCATCTCCGGGGGTCCAAAAGGCCAGATCGCGGGGCTCGTTATCCCACCAAAAAACCACGGCGATACGTCCATCAGCCTCGACGGCTACCGATGCCCAAGCCGGTGAAACGCCAGCGGCAGCCTCTGCTTCCGGGCAGCGGTATTCAAAGCGTTCAATGGCCGCCTGAAATCGTGCGCTGACTGCGCTGCCAGAACTGAGACCAGTTGCCTGCATTGTGCTCAACGCTTCGGCGTAACGCGGAACCGCAAAGTTTACGGCGTGAGTATTGCCAAGTAACTCGAGCAATCTGACGCGGGCTTCGTCACTGCGAGGGCCTGGTTCCCCATTGGCGGCCAGATATGAGCGGTAAAAATCGACACTAGCAACTGCTCGGCCCAACAGGCGGTCCGCGGTAACCGCTTCAAGCCAGGACCGTTCTTCGGCCAAGCGGCCCGACCCGCCAAAATATCTCGCCTGCAAAAGTTGCAGAATAACTTGGGCCCAATCTTGAGCCTCTAGCCCACCACGGCGAATGTGGCCCTGTTCGACAAATGAACCCACCAGCTCGCCGCCTTTGCGAGCCATCCAGAGACGGTCTTCTTCAGTCAACGGGAGGTCGTGGCGAACCAGGTCAACACTAAAGGGCCGCCCTGTGCGATTTGCGGTTCGGAACAACCCTTTCAGAAGCGGCACCGCTGACGCCGGTTCGTCCTGGAACAAGCGGCTGCGGGCAACCAGAAACAGGGCAGATTCGAGCACGGGCTGATTGGCTTCGGCGTCGTCTTCGGGGCGTAACTCAGAAACCCTAACGCCTTCCCTGACAACTAATTCCCCAACTGTCATGAAGTTTTGCACGAAGTTTTGCTGGGCTCGATTCCAGCGGCCAGCCAAATTGACCTCGCGTTTGCCGGGATTCTTGCTTTCTGTGGCGCGGCTTAATAGGCTGCGCAAACCATCGCCAATTTTTTCCGTGACAAAAAC
>JBLIOK010000045.1:0-12060 GCA_047639735.1 Candidatus Krumholzibacteriia bacterium
AGGAAGACCAGATACAAATATCGCCCCATGCCTAGCAAAACAAACGGCAAAGTATAAATCAAATCTCGAGTGCCAAACTCTTCAACTGTTGACGGCCAAATTGAATAAAGCGCGTACATCATGGTGGTCAGAGCAAAGCTGCCACCTATCAATGAATTCAGCATGGGTTCACTATACGCACGCAAGGCCGGCCGCGTTTCATCGCTATCTTGAGTGATTTTTAAAAATTCATCGCGGCGTTTGCAGAAACCCAAAAAGAGCGAGAGAAAGAAGGTGCACATCAACAGCCAAGGCGAAATCCCAACATCGGGGCAACTCGGCAATATCGCCAATACGCCAGCCGAGGCCCTGATCACGAAGCTCATCCCGATGCCAGTCACATCCAAGACAGCTACTTTTTTCAGCCACCGTGTATAGAGCCAATTCCAAATAAAGAAAAACGCCACACTGGCTAAGAACAATTCACCAAGTGTCCAAGCCACAGCAAAACAAAAGACCAACAACCCGAGCCCCAAGCGTACGGCAACATCAACCGGCAATCGGCCTGAAGCAATGGGACGATTCTTTTTTGTCGGATGCCGGCGATCAAGCTCGCGATCGGCAATGTCATTGAACACGTAGATCACACCCGACGCCAAGCAGAACACCCCTACTGCCGCCACCGCCCGCCAGACACATTCCGTTTCACCGAGCCTGCGCGCAAAGATAATACCCGCAAACAGCAACAAGTTTTTGGTCCACTGTTTAGGCCGCAAGTTGACGACAAATGCTTTCAGATAGTTGCTCACGAAGATTCTGCCAACCATTGTTCAAGCACCATACACAACAAATGCCCCATGGTGATGTGAACCTCTTGGATCTTCGGAGTGCTGCTGCTCGGAACGACCAAGGCGCTGTCCAACAGAGGCAACAATCGCCCCCCGCTGCCACCCAGAAATCCGTGCGCTTTCATACCGTGTGCGCGAGCCGCTTCAACCGCTGTCACACAGTTTTCCGAATTGCCCGAAGTGCTGATCACGAGCAACACGTCATGGGGTCCCCCAAGCGCCTGCACTTGGCGAGAGAAAATCGAGTCGTAGCCGTAGTCATTTCCAATTGCCGTCAGCGACGATGTGTTCGTTGTCAACGCAATGGCCGCATAACCCGGCCTCTCCATCAAGAAACGTCCGACCAATTCAGCCACAATATGTTGGCTATCAGCCGCGCTTCCGCCGTTGCCACACACCATAAATTTTCCGCCATTGGCCCAGGCCGCTTCAATATCCGTCGCCAAATCAGTCACTGCCTGAAGGTGGCTATCATCCAAGCGACCTAGCGTCGCCACCAGTTCAGCTACCGCGGAACCAAAAAGTTCGCTCGCTTTACCCAAGCGATCATTTCCAGAAGCACTCATGCACATTCCGTTCGTTGACAAATAAAATATAAAGTGGCACTACGGGCACAACACATCGCCCGCCTCCAGGCGCGACACATAACGCGCAACGGCATCCTGCCAGGCAGGGCGTTCAGGGCAGCCGGCATCCTCCAACCGGCGGCTCAGCAAAACCGAATTGGCCGGCCGCTTGGCCGGCGTCGGGTATTCACTGCTTGGGCAACCGACAATGCGGTCGGCTTCAGTACCTAAGCATCTGGCCACTTCTTGGGCAAGACCACACCAAGTGGTCACGCCACTATTGGTACCATGAAAGATGCCCTGCTTCCGTGCACAGACAAGAAATTCCACCACCGCGGCCAAATCGTCAACATAGGTGGGACTCCCTTTTTGATCTTCAACCACGCGAAGGGTTTCGCGTTCGCCCAACAATCTGCGCATAGTTTTCACAAAATTTGTATTTCCATCACCAAACAACCAACTGGTGCGAACGATTTGCCACGGGGCTTTCATTTGTTCGACAAATTCTTCACCGCAGGCTTTCGTCCGGCCATAATAGTTGACTGGGTCACGCGTTTCGCCTTCCACATAGCCCGAATCGGTTGACCCATCAAAGACGTAGTCCGTACTGATCATCGTCAGCCCGGATTTTTGTTTTTCACATGCGTTAACCAAGTTTTTGGTGATCGTCGCGTTGCCCACCATGGCGTCTTTTTGGTTCGATTCTGCTCCATCGACATTGGTCCAAGCGGCGCAATGCACGATCCAATCTGGTTGGTGTTGCACAACAATATTTTCTACCGCAGCCGGAACCGCCAAATCAGCATCGCCTCGGGAAATGCCGATAACTTCGCAATCCGCCATGCCACGTAAAACGATTGCTCGCCCTAGCATTCCGGCTGCGCCAGTTACCAATACTTTCACAAATCACCTCCGGGATGTGGTCTCGTTAAAATAGAGAGTCTTCAAAATGGCGATTCTTCAAAATAATGAATCTTCGTCTGGCCGAGGCTGTGCCCGGCGTGCGGCGCTGTTGGCCAAACCGGCATCAAATCCTTTGCCCATTAAGAAGCGAACCACTTTGGCTAGCGCTGGATAGTCTGCCGGACCCCGGATTTTTCGCCATCGGGTAACGGCAGCGCGGTCGGCCAAGGCCACCTCTGTTTCTTCATCGAGGATTTCAGCCGCGACTCGCCGCGCCAGGTCGGTCGCAATTTGTTTTTCGCGCAGTTTTTGTACGAGATAGCGCCGGCCCACAGTGCGACTTAAAAGACAATCGCGACAATAGGCTTCAGCGTAACGCCGATCGGAATGTAAACCACTTTCCCTCAGTTGATCCAGAACTGCTTCTATCGCCGCTTGTGTATGCCCGCGATCGGTAAGTTTGGATCGAATTCTTGCTTCGGGCTGCAAGCGCTTGTCCAGCATGCTGAAAACCCGCCGTGCGATAACTTTTCGCTCGGCGCCAAGCACCAGTTCGGCAATAATTTCGGCCGATAGGATGTCACCCGGATTGGGCAATTGGGAAGGTCGAGAACTGAGAGCCAATTCGTAAATATGGCCAGTGTCGAGTTGGACAATGCAAGATCCAGCTTCTTCCCGATAGTCCAGCAGCCGGGCTTCCTCTGTAGGGAAACCCGGCTGTGCACTGTCAAGCTCGGGCATTTCTCTTTTGGCCCAAGGCGCTCTTTTTCGATCAGCGCGCATTCTTTACTTCCGCTTTTCAGATGTGCGGGTCTTTTTCAATGGACCCGAATCAAGTAGAAGGCTGCCCGGTCCCACCCGCCGAGGCCGCCGCCGCTTTGCCTGCTGCGGTTGGTCCCGGCACCGTTGCCGCTCCGTCCACAGTGGCACCCTTGGTTGGCGTCACTTCTTTTTTGTCTTCGGCCTTTTTGGCGTACTCGCCAATTTCAAAGAATTCGAAAACCTTTTCCTTAATCTCGGCATACAAATCGGGGTTTTCTTTCAAGAGAATCCGCACATTTTCACGCCCCTGTCCGAGACGCTCTTCGCCGTAACTGTACCAGGCACCAGACTTTTGAATGATTTCGGCTTCTACACCCAAATCAATAAGGTCGCCTTCTTTGCTGATTCCCTCGCCATACAAGATGTCGAATTCGGCCTTCTTGAAAGGCGGCGCCACTTTATTTTTGACCACCTTCACCCGCACTTGGTTGCCAACAACCTCTTCACCTTGGGTGATGGCACCAATGCGGCGAATGTCCATGCGCACCGAGCTGTAAAACTTGAGCGCATTGCCACCCGTGGTCGTTTCAGGGTTGCCAAACATGACGCCAATTTTCATTCGAATTTGGTTGGTGAACATGACCATGGTATTTGTCTTGGCAATAGCACCGGTCAATTTCCGCAACGCCTGGCTCATAAGGCGGGCTTGCAGCCCAACGTGGTGATCGCCCATTTCACCCTCTATTTCAGCCCTTGGCACCAAAGCGGCCACCGAATCGATCACCAGGATATCCACAGCCCCGGAACGCACCAACATTTCAGTGATCTCCAAAGCCTGCTCACCGGTATCCGGTTGGCTTACTAACAGGTTGTCGATATCCACACCCAATACACGAGCATAAGCGGGATCAAGTGCGTGCTCGGCGTCAATAAATGCCGCCACACCGCCATTCTTCTGGCAATTAGCTACGGTCGATAAACAGACGGTTGTTTTACCACTGCCTTCTGGACCATAAATTTCAACGACGCGACCTTTAGGCAAGCCCCCAATACCCAAGGCGATGTCCAAAGAAAGGCTGCCCGTGCTGACAGCGTCAAAATTGTCGAATACGTTGCCTTCGCCGAGCAGCATGAGTGAACCCTTGCCAAACTGCTTGTCAATTTGGGCTCGCGTCAGCTCGAGGGCCTTGGCGCGGTCTTCTTTTTTGCTGATTTGCTTCACAGGGCCTTTTACGGGTCCGTCTTTTTTAGAATTTCTCGCCATGCTGCTACGTCTCCTGATCTTGCGGATATTCTGCAAATCCGCGCCAAAATTGACTCAAACTGGTGACGGGTCGGACCCGATGACGACGGCAAGATAGCACAGGCCAACGGCCGCTGGCAACAGGTTTTTCGCCTTTTTTTCGCAATGCTTGCAAACGTCTGTATTCGGGGTCCAATCCCTTATTAAGGCGAAAGCAGGATCAGAGCCAACCGGGCAAGTGCCGATATTTTCGCCTCTCAATGATCCCGTTTCCCTAAGAGGTGGCCCGAAGGGTCTCTTTCGAATCCTTGTAATATCAAGAACCCGACTTTCTGGTACTCAAGTGCGTCACATTTCGGCGACATCGCCACCCCATTCTGACGCCCAATCTGCACATCTGTCAGGGGCGGCACCAGGTCTCGTCCTCAAACCATGGTGGTTCTTCACTGCCTAATTCCAAAACTCGACGCAAAGTATCCACCGCCGCCGCTACCGTCAAACGCCGGTTGCGGTAACGCGTGGCCGAAAAGCGATAACAAAAGGCAAAAACACGATCCGGCGTGGCCAAGGCAACCCAAGTCGTGCCTACCGGCTTGCCTTCTACTGCGCCGCCGGGACCAGAAATACCACTGACCGCCAAAGCGTAATCAGTGTCGAATTTCAGACGGCATCCGGCCGCCATAAACCTCACCGTTTCCTGGCTGACGGCTCCATAATTCTTGAGAATGTCATCAGGCACCCCCAGATGCTCATTTTTTACTTCATCAGCGTAGGCCAAGATGCCACCGCGAAAAAATGCGGACGAACCCGGCGCTTCCGTCAGAGCGCCTCCGAGCAAGCCGGCGGTGCAGGATTCGGCCACACTCAAGGTCGCCCCCAGCGCCACCATTTTGTTCTGCACAACCACCGGCAGATCCAAAGCATCGCGAGTGTAAACCAAGGGTCCGAGTTCAGAGTCTATTGCGCGTCCGGCTGCCGCCAACGAATCTTCGCCACTGCCAGGGGTCGCGCTAAGACGCAAATCCACGCCCCAATCGCCCAGCCACCACGACCAGCGCAGATCTGAATGCTTTTTCTGCAAGGCTTCGCATTTGCGCACGAGCGCCAATTCTGACAGCTGAGCGGTACGCCACACCAAAGTTGGCTGAGTAGGAGGCAGAGACTCGTTATCAGAAAGCCAGCTCAGGCACAACGGCAACAAACCTTGCAGTTCGTCAGGCACGCCAGGCAGCATGATAATCGACCGACCAAGCAACTGGCCAACCAAGCCCGGCGCCGAGCCTACTGGGTTTTTTAGGGGAGTCATGCCCTCTGGCACTTGGCATTGCTTGTCGATACCCGCCCCAGCCCGAACACCCCGACGGCGCCATCGTTCGGTTAACCAATGCCGAACTTCGGGGCTCTCCTGCAATGTCCCACCACTCCATCGGGCCACTGATTCTCGGGTCAAGTCGTCAGGAGTTGAGCCCAAGCCGCCGCTGATAAAAACAATGTCGCCTTCGCAAGTGCGCTCAAGGGCGGCCGTCACATCTGATGGATTGTCGGGCACGGTTTGGATAAAAGAGACTTGCAAGCCATGGCCGCCAAGAGATCGTTGGATGCGTTGGCTGTTGGAATCGATTGTGCGGCCTTCGAGCAATTCGTCACCGATGGCGATGATCTTCACCTGCGCTCGGCTCATCCCAAATACCTGGCCATCAACCACAGAGTTCCATGAGTGGCAAGGCAGGCCTGCACGCCGGCGCCTATGTCATCAGCCATGATCCCCAATCCGCCACCACCACCGAGACGTTCAAGTTTGCGAACGCCCAAGGGTTTTAAAATATCAAAGAATCGGAACCAGAAAAAACCGATTACCCAGCCTTGCCAGCCTGCGTTCACCGCAATGTAGGTCACTAACATCCCGGCCACTTCGTCAATCACGACCAAGCTGGGGTCCTCACCATGAATATCTTCGAGTTTTTGGGAAATGGGGATGCCGATGGCTGTCACCAACACCAGCAACGCAAGATTCACGAGCAACGAGATCGGGCCAATCCCGGTCCACGCAGCCCACCAGATTACCGCAAACAGAGCGCTGGCAACCGTCGCTGGCGCTATGGGCGCAAAGCCCGTGCCGAAGAATGTGCCAAGGGTGTAGAGTAAAGAACGCGGCATGGTAGGCCTTTCAATAGTATCTGAGAATTTGTGAAAGTGGAATCTAACCCAATCGCTACCGCGGAGCCAAAAAAAAGGCGCAGCCCTCTGGGCTACGCCTTCCATCTGTTCAACTGTACGTGCTCAGACTAGCTCGTCTGCAGCTGCCTCAACACTTGTTTCGCTACACATTTCAGCGTATCGAAAACGCCGTCGCCATCAATAGCGACCGCTTCGAAGTTATCAAAGCCTTCTGGATTCAGTTCTTCATTCAACTCGGCCAACGGAATAGCATCCGCGGCGTCGCGCTTGTTCCACTGCATCACAAAGGGTATCTCGTCCAGATTCAGGTCATACTCTTTGAGGTTCTCGTGCAAGTTGTACAACGCTTCGATGTTCGCGTCGAACCGCGACTCGCTGCTGTCGCCAACAAATACGATCCCATCAACACCGCGCAAAATAAGTTTTCGCGAAGCGTTGTAATAGACCTGACCTGGCACGGTGTAGAGATGAAAACGGGTTTTAAAGCCCTTCACCTCACCGAGTTCCAAAGGCAGAAAGTCGAAGAACAGGGTACGATCCATTTCAGTCGCCAGAGTCACCAGCTTGCCTTTTGTTTCCGGCGCTAGCTTCTCGTAGATGTACTGGATGTTAGTGGTTTTACCACCCAACCCCGGGCCGTAATAAACGACCTTACAGTTGATTTCTCGAGACGAATAATTAATCAACGACACGGCAATACCTCTTCAGTGTGCCTTGGTACGGGAAATTCCCCGCTGTCAGTCAGCGAACAGATTGTCAATTTCAGCTTCCACTTCTTCGGTGAAAACGTCGTCAAGTTGGTCGTACTCTTCATTACGGTATTCCAATTTTTCATACAACTTGTCGATCACAACATTGAGCTCTTCGACGGCCCGTTTCACCCTGAGGCGAACCAGTCCGAGCGTCGTGCTCTTGTTGAACAGCACCACCAACACCACACCTTTTTCGATCTTACCGAGATACATGCTGTCCTTCGCGCCCTGATGAAACAGAGTGCTGAAGTCCTTTTCGCCGATCAGCTTGGCCAACTGGTAGTTGGCTTCAAAATCGGCGGCACACAGGGACGCAAAACTAGTCAGATCAAATTCGACCTCAGGTCCAATTTGACTGATCAATTGACCAGTGCGGTCAATCAAAAGCACGTTGCTCGAACGGCTGCTCTTCAGCAAGTCTTCAAGCACGTTGTTGATGGCCCAATAATCTTCTTCGAAGATGGCCCATTCTGCTCTGACCATGGATCGTTCTCCTGCCGCGGTACCCGAAAACTGGATGCGGGGGGACGTTTAGTGAATTGCCTACCAGAGAGATATCGTCCGCGAAGGCGGCGACTTGAAGAGTAATTACTAGAAAGATCGCCGGAATTGAAAAGCCCTCTGAAGGGTAATTTCATCCGTGTATGCCAATGATCCACCCACAGGGATTCCCGTCGCCAAACGGGTCATCTGCATCTCTTGGCCGTCCAGCAGCCTTTGTATATAAAGCGCGGTGGTCTCGCCTTCAACGCTGGCATCCAGAGCGATAATCACCTCAAGGACTCCATCTTCGGCAATGCGTTGCAATAACCGATCAAAAGGAAGGTCCCGGGCTCGCACTCCGTCCAGCGGCGACAACATGCCGCCCAAGACAAAGTAGCGCCCACGAAAAAAGCCGGCTTTCTCAAATGGCAAGACGTCAATGGGAGTGGCCACCACACAAATCTGCGTCGTGTCTCGTCGCTCTGATGTGCAAACACGGCAGGGATCTGGTTCGGTGATCGCGCCACACCGCGAACAATTGTTCACTTTCTCACGCGCCTCGCCAATGGCAGCTACCAATTCTTCGGCCGGCACCGTCGTCACCGAGGGCTCAGCCACAAGATGCAAGGCAAGGCGTGTGGCCGACTTTCGCCCCAAACCAGGCAACCGATTGAGACTACGAACCAAACGTTCCAACGCAGGCGATTGAAACTCACCGCCATCGTTTAAATCTTTGCGCCGGTCGTTCGGGTTCATTTAGCCGAGTCCCGGGATGTTCATCCCACCGGTTACAGAACCCATTTCTTTTTCGACCAAAGTATCGACATTCTTCGCGCCCTCGTTGACCGCCGCAACAATCAAGTCTTGTAGGAATTCGATGTCGTCAGGGTCCAAACTTTCAGGCGAAATTTCGATGCTTTTCAAACGGTGTTTGCCGTTCATCACAACTTTGATCTGACCGCCGGCCACTTCCGCCGTCACTTCTTTAGCTTCTAACTCAGATTGCGTCTTGGCCATTTTGGCCTGCATTTCTTGAGCTTGTTTCATCAGCATGCGCATATCCATGGTATCGCCTCTTCATTCTGAACAATTCAGGTTAACGTCCGTCTTCTTTATCCAGGAGCGGCTTGCCGCCGCCCATCATATCCACCAGATCGCCGAGGGCCGCATCGTCGGCACAGGCCTTGGCCAGTTCTTCGCGATGAGTTGGCGCCACCTCTTGGCGAATCTCTTCCTTCATTTCTTCTTTTTGCCCTTGCTCGCCCAAGACCAACTCGACCGTTATCGTTTTGCCCCAAAGCTCGCTCGCCACCTCGGCGATTTTCCCGCATTCAGCCGAAATACTGTTGACGGCAAACTTCTTGTCTTCAGCAAAGAAAACCGTCAACTTGCCCGCTTCGTTCACATTTGGCAAACCATTCATCAGGCAAGAACCCAGGCGCGGATATTTCTTCATCAGGTCGCCAATCAGATTCTTCCAGCCTGGCACCAGACGGTCGGCCGCTTCCATGTCCGGTTTTTCTGAACTTTGCGACACCACTGTTGCCGCCGCAGGAGCAGGCCTGCTCGGTGGGCTGTCATATGAAACTTTGGCGCTCGGCGCTGCAGAACTTGGCACTGCAGAATTTGGCGCTGCAGAACTTGGCGCTGCGGCACCAGAAGCCTGGCCAGAGCTTTGGTTCGGCCCCTGTCGGGTGATCGTCCGTTTGGCCGGAGCAGATGCAGTCTGGCGCCCAACAGGTGCCCCACCACCGGCTATTGCTGGTCCGCCTCCCAATGCCCCAAGTCGACGAGCCAACTCGGACAGCAGGACCCGGGATTCAAAACGACAATATTCCACCACCGAAGCTTCCAACAATATCCGCGGTTGAGTACTGCGATGAATGCGCTCAAAGTGCACGCCAGATCGATCAATTAAAGCCAGCAGGTCTTGCTCTGAAAAGTTTTCTGCCTGCGTCTCGAGTCGCTCAACCATTTCGGGCGGCAAGTCCACCATTGGTGCCAACTTGCTGTCAATCTTCAACAACAACAAATTACGAAAGTTCGTTACGACGCCACGGGCAAACGCGTCCAGGCTTTGCCCGGTCGTCGCCAGTTCGTTCACCAAATTCAAGGCCGCTGCCGGGTCGCGCGCAATCACGGTTTCATTCAATTGTATAAACAATTCGGACCGAATCAAACCAAAAGCCGTCACCACTGTATCTTCATCAATCACACCATCACAACCAGCAATAACTTGATCGAGCAAGCTCAGTCCATCGCGTACGCTGCCTTCAGCCAACGAAACCAATAACCGTTTCCCTGAGTCCTCCAACTTGACGTCTTCGGCTTCGGCAATTTTAACCAACCGGGCGCCGAGTTCTTTTCGATTCAATAATCTGAAATCGAATCGCTGACAGCGGCTCAAGATCGTTCGTGGAATTTTATTCGGCTCGGTGGTGGCAAAGAAAAAGAACACGCTTGCTGGCGGCTCTTCTAGAATTTTCAAAAGGGCGTTGAAGGCCCCCTTGGACAACATGTGCACTTCATCGATAATAAAAACACGACTGCTGCCTTCGCTTGGCGCGTACTGTGCCATATCTCGCAATTCACGAATGTTATCAACACCGGTATTGCTTGCCGCATCAATCTCAAGCACATCGAGGTAGTTGCCCTTGGCAATAGCAAGGCAGGTTTCACAGGTTCCGCAAGGGTCGCCCTCACGGTTCGTTTGGCAGTTGATAGCCTTCGCCAGCAAACGCGCTACAGTCGTTTTGCCACACCCCCGCGGTCCACTAAACAAATAGGCATGGCTCAATTTATCTTTGCGCAAGGCCGCGCGCAGCGTGCCTGTGACATGAGTTTGCCCCACCACATCGGAGAAGACTTCTGGTCGATATTTTCTAGCAATCGCTTGGTACGACATGATGCTCCAAAAGCGCTTGAGGCAAATGTAATCTGGGGGTTCAAGTTAACACGAAAGTTGGGTGAGCGGTAGTTGGGTTTTGGGCGGGATGGGGTTTTTCGGTGGTCTGTCGGCACGGCGAGGGGGCGCTTCACGGTTCAGCCCGTGGACCGGGCTGAAGATGCTGCGAACGCCCCCTCGCCGTGCCGACAGACCACCGAAAAACATCCACCTGCCCGAAACCCAGCTATCCCTTAAGCCCAACCGCTTCGCAGAAAAAGGGACATAACATATTCAATACGAGGGGACGCTGCTCGCTGCAGCTTTTCTGAACGTTGGCGGTGGGTTTGGGAGGTATTGGATTCTGTATGGGGCGTTACATAGGTTCCGCAACAAGGATGGCGAAGGAGCCTATGCTCCGAGATTTGTCACGACAGGAGGTCGCGGCAAATCGCCCCCCGGTCACAAACCAACAGCTCCTAAAGACAAACAACGATCAAAAAAGCGGGCCAGGCTGACGATGCACTCACCGAAGGGAACGTACCGTTGCTACCTTCCAGTCCTGGCGGAGTTAGTGCTCCAGTGTCACACCGGGCCTGGCCCATCATATCGTTTCATAGTGTTGGTGGAGATGAGCGGGATCGAACCGCTGACCTCTTCGTTGCGAACGAAGCGCTCTCCCAACTGAGCTACACCCCCAACATATTCGCAAACTCTTCAAAAATGGCCAAATCAAAAAAATGACCAAACAGAATAATGGCGGAGAGGCAGGGATTCGAACCCTGGGAACAAATAAATGTTCAACGGTTTTCGAAACCGTCCCGTTCGACCACTCCGGCACCTCTCCACAAAGATATCAGCGCCATGCTTCCCCAGCTAGTGCTGCGAAAAAAGGGCTGGCGGAGAGGCAGGGATTCGAACCCTGGGCACCTTACGGCACACACGCTTTCCAAGCGAGCCGATTAAGCCACTCTCGCACCTCTCCACCGGATACGGGCGGGCAATATAGCATCCGAGATAATCAAAATCAACGTGAGTGAGGGGAAATTTCAGTGCCGTCAGTGTTGGCGGCGGGAAGCAAAGAAATCACTCAGCAAAGCGCCGCATTCGGGCCCCAAAACGCCCCCTACGACCTCAATTTGGTGATGATAGGGATTGCCGTCGAGCAAACGGGCAGTGCTGACCACTCCGCCGGCACGTGGATCTGAAGCCCCAAAAATGATTTGGCCCATTCGCGAGAGCAGAATTGCGCCGCTGCACATGGTGCAAGGTTCGAGCGTCACGTACAAAGCCGCGTCGTTCAGGCGCCAATTTTCACCGTCCCCGCCAGCTGCGCCGATGGCCAATATTTCGGCGTGAGCCGTGGGGTCACTCAGACTTTCGACCTGATTGTGACCACGTCCAATTACTTTACCGTTGCGCACGACCACAGCCCCCACCGGCACTTCACCGCGTTCAGCTG
>JBLIOK010000046.1:0-11897 GCA_047639735.1 Candidatus Krumholzibacteriia bacterium
CCTTTGTAAACAGAACCTGCGGCTTTCAAGCTCACATGTTGGCGCACCACTTCAAAGATGTCGGTCTCATCTTTTACTCGAGCGATAATGTCTGGCGAAAAAGCTGGTGCCATACGTCGTGGTGCCCCGGTCCAGAAGACAAATCCCGACTTGTGGAATCCCCCAAGATATCCGGCTGGCGAGGCTGATCAAGCGGGGTCACCTAAGATATCTCTTTTGACCACCAGACCGCAACTTATTGCCAGCTGAATTCACCGACGGGGGCCAGAAATCAGTCGCTCAGCTCCACATTTGTCACGCCGCCGCCACCTTCGCCAGTGTGACCCTCAGAAAATGATTTCACCCGGGAATCTCGCTTCAAGCAGCCATGCAAGTGGTCGCGCAGCCGTCCCGTGCCAAAGCCATGAATGACCTTGATCGAAGCCAGCCCAGATGGAATAGCCCGGTCGATCAATTTGTCCAACCGTTCCCATCCTTCGGCACCGGTCTCGCCCCGCAAATCTATCTCGTGCATGGATTCTGCGGGGGAATCATGATAGGTCCACATACCCTGCTGGTTAGAGTCCGAGGAGGGCTTTGAGCCCGCTGTGACCACTATAGGCTTTGCTTCAGTATTCATCCCTACATCCAGATGTCGCACCACAGACAACGCCAGGTTAAGCCGCAACCCGTCGGCCAATGCCACCAGCTTCTTGCCCCTAACCTCCACCACATTGCCAATCAAGCCCAGATGAGGGATGCGGACCCGCTGCCCCACCTCTACCGATTTAGGCGCCGGCGATTGATCAGGCGCTTCGGCCAGCTCGTCGCTCAATCGATCCAGTCGATCTCGAGCCGTTTTGACCACCACTTTGTCGGCCTCGGCAGACTTGATATCACGCACGGCATTTTCCACGGCACGACGGCCCTGACGCACCACGTCAGCCGCTTCCCGGCGGGCTTTGGCGAGCAACTCGCGCGATTCCTTCTTGAGTCCTTTAAGCCGGCGCGCCAGCTCTTCGTCGCGACGTTGAGCCGAAGCAACGGCATCACGAACCTCGGTTTGCGCGGTGGCCAGTTCGCGGGCCCGTTGGTCTAAGTCGATCAACAAGCGCTCCACTTGCACACGCTCTTCGCCGGCCATTTCTCTGGCGCGCGCCAACAAATCCTCTGAAAATCCCATGCGCCCGGCAATGTCAAAGGCATGGCTGGTGCCAGGATCACCGACCCGGAAAGTGAACAGCGGCCGCAGGTCGCGTTCGTCATAGTCCATGGCGGCGTTCACCATATCGGGATGATCGTGCACGGCCGCTTTTAACAATCCAAAATGAGTGCTGGCCAGGACGCGCGCTCCACTGGCGGCAAAATTTTCGAGAACAGCAAAGGCCAAGGCCGTGCCTTCTTGAGGATCGGTTCCGCTGCCAATTTCATCGCAAAGGATCAGGGCACCGGGCGCCGCGTCTTTCATGTATCCACTAAGATGGCGCAGGTGAGCAGAGAAACTGCTCAGCGCTTCGGCAATCGATTGATCGTCGCCCAAGTCTGCCATCAAGTTGTTGGTCAAAGGCAGGACCGTATCTTCGCGCGCCGGCACATCCCAACCGCACTGGGCCAAAAGACAAAACACACCGACAGACTTCAGCGCCACTGACTTGCCACCCGCGTTGGGCCCACTGATGACCAATACGCGCTCATCCGCCTTGAGCTCCAGGTCCAAGGGCACCACATGGTCGCGCCCGGCAGCAATTTCACCGTCGCCCAAAGCACTGGATAATAGCGGATGCCGCCCACCAATCACCCGCAGAGTGCCCGCCTCGCTCAAGTGCACCCGATGGCCTCGAACTTGGCGGCTCCACAACATTGGTGCTCGCACCGTGTCAACCAGCACCATCAGCTGCGCGGCTTCGTCCAAGGCCGAGGCCGCTTTTTCGACCAATTGGTTCAACTCAAAAATGATGCGCGTCTCTTCAGCGGCAATCTCCAACCGCGTACTCGCCAATTCATTGGACAAGCGCATGACCCCTGCCGGTTCGACAAACAAGGTCGCGCCCGTGGTGGATCGGTCATGGACAATGCCCGGCACCCGGCGGCTGTCGCCAGAACGCAGCGGCAAGCAGAAGCGATCGCCACGCAGGGCCGCTTCGTCGCCGGTGGTCCAGCCCTCGCGCTTGGCTTGGGACATCGCCGACCCCACCTCTTGACGCACGGCTCGTTCTTGACTGCCGGCCGACCGGCGCAGGCGCGAAAGCAAAGGGCTGGCGCTGTCCTTGATTCGACCATCAAGATCCAGCGCGCGATTAATTGCGGCCGTGAGCGAATCAAATGTATTCATCTGGATGGCGGCTTCGCTCCAGCGCGGGAAGCGGTCTCGAGAGGCCAGGAAATGCTGACGCAGGTCGTCAAATTCACTGGCCACAGCGGCTACGTGCACCAAGTCAGTGCCTTCCAAGCGCACCGGTGGTGGGCGCCGTACAATTTCCAACAAGTCGCCAACTTCAACCACAGGCGGCCACAAGCCCGACGCCCCATCGTGACCCAATTCATCCGTGATTTCGTGCACCCACTGAATCGATGAGAGGGAGGCAAATGCGAGGCGAGAGCGCAGGTCTTTGGCGGCAAATCGGTTGATGCAATGAGCGGCGATCTGGGCGGTGATTTCTTCCCATTCCAAGAGGGTCGCCGAACGCCGACTCAGAATGATCTGGTCGGTTTCAATGATAGAATGAAATTGTTGAAGCAGTGTGATCATCGGTCTAACGCATCGTCGACTTTTTCTTTGGCCTGCTCTTGCCCTTTGACCGCTTGCTCACGGGCGGCGTCCATAGTTCGATCCCAAACCTCATCCACATCTTCGCCAGCCAAACGGCGCACCTGTTCATACACGCTCGGCGCCGCGTAAATAATAAACCGACCGACCGCGGATTTGTCATAAGCTTGGTGTATTTTTTGACCACCAGGGACTGCGCTTAGCGCGAGCACCAAAACACTCGCCACCAAGGTGCCAAGTGCCATACCAACGACCGCCCCACCTCCTCGATCCAACCACCCGAGAATAGTCATCCGGATCAATTTGCTGACAAACGAGGCGATGTAACGGCTCAAGAGCAGACCTGAAAAAAACAGCGCTGCCCAAGTTATCATCAGCGCAGCACTTTCGCCCATGCCCGTTTTTTCGGCCACCCATGGTTCAGCCAAGGTGGCAAAGCGAGCAGTCAAAACCAGCGTCACAAATACGCCAGCGATCTCGAGCACGCGTTTGACGACCCCATCCTTAAAACCGAGCACACCAAAAATGGCAATAACAGCAAGTGCAATGAGAATAGGAGCGTCCACTGTTTAACCCACCAAAATTTCTTTGACCATAGCGCTGACCCGGCTGCCATCGGCACGGCCCGCTGTTTTGGGCATGACCGCTTTCATCACATTGCCCATATCCTGAGGACCACTGGCACCAACTTCGGTAACCGCGGCCTTCACAATGGCGGCCAAATCCTCATCAGACATCTCGGCCGGCAAGAACTCGCCCACGATGGCCAATTCAGCTTCGGCTGCGGCCCGCAATTCATCACGACCAGCATCGCCATAGCTCTTGATCTGGTCTTTGACCTTCCGGCCGTAGGATGTAAAAACTTTGAGCACATCCGCATCGCTCAAATCTTTGCGGGTATCAATTTCAACCTGTTTGACGGCTGCCTGCAACATGCGCAGCACACTCAGACGTTCCTTTTCTTTCGCTTTCATGGCCGTCACAACTTCAGTTTTCAGTTTGGCGGCAATTTCACTGAGAGCCATAGGGAGTTCATCCTTTGAAATGAAGGAATGGTTTTGATCTATGAAAAACGCGAGCGGCGAACGTGTCAACCCCTCTTCAATGATTAATTATCAGACGCGGGAGAGGACCATGCTTGACGAACGGCTTGCAATGCCGTTAATCCTGCTGCGGCAGCTGTTTCAGCCCGCAAGATATGAGGGCCGAGAGACACGGCAGTGGCGTTTTTCTCCAACTGGCTCAACTCGGCAGACGACCATCCGCCTTCAGGCCCGACCAGGAAGTTCAACTCCCCGGGTGGATCTTCTGCTGGCGTGTCGAGCAAAGTGCGCCAAAACGGCACTTCATCCGCCGGCAGTTCATAGGGCGCAACGCCATAGAAGTGAACACATTCGTTCCGCGATGCCAATACACCGGCCAAGGTCTGGGGCGAGGCCAATTTTGGTAGCCAACTCCGCCCGCACTGCTTAACCGCCGACTTCATCATCGCCAACCAACGCGATTGCTTGCCTTCACGAGGTTCGATCACCCCATGGTCGCACAGCAAAGGCACAATGGTGTGCGCGCCCAATTCAACGGCTTTCTCCAAGGCCCACTCGAATCGTTTGCCTTTAACCACGGCACAAGACAAGACCAAACCGGGCCGGCGATGTTCTTCGGGATCAACTTGAGCAGAAGTGATCTTCACCAATGCGCACTTGCCATCTTTGCCGGCAGCTTCGCCCGTGAAACGATTGCCTCGACCATCAACCAAACGCAATTCCGATTCTCGACCACCCCGCAAAACAGTCGCCAAGTGATGGCTTTCGTCCCGGTCAAGGGTCACGGTTTCGCCGACGGCGATCGTTTGATCATCAGAAACATCTAAGAAAAATTGCCGCACGCGGTTTCCTGTCAGTCGTACAAATGGCGTCCCGGTGCCGGAATAGTTTCCGCCACTTCTGCGCGCAAGGCTTCGAGTTTCTCCTGCAGACCTTTGTCCAGCTTATCAGGCGTCCACGCCAATACGCGCGCCAATTGGTCACCAGTGCCAGGCCGGTTCACGTGGGGAATACCCTTTTTACGCATCCGAAAAACCTTGTGACTCTGCGTGCCAGCGGGAATCTTGAGAGCCACTTTGCCGTCGAGAGTTGGCACTTCAACTTTGGTGCCGAGCATCATGTCAATGGGAGACAGAGGCACATCGATCAGCAAATCATCACCGTGCCGAGTGAACAATGCATGCTCTTCAACGTCAAAGACGACCCGCAGGTGACCCGAAGGAGTGCCGTTAGAACCCACATCGCCCTTGCCGTCCAACTCCATATAGTTACCGGAACTGATACCCGCCGGCACCTTAATTTCCAATTTCTCTTCACCCCGAACGGTGCCCGAGCCATTGCAACCGCCGCAAGGATCTTTAATCGTCGTTCCTTTGCCCTGACAACTTGGACAGACCGCTTCGGTGACCATTTGACCGAGCATCGATTGCCGCACTTGGCGCACACGTCCGCGACCATGGCACGAGCCACAGGTTACGGGTTGGCTGCCGGCTTTGGCACCACTGCCAGAACAATCACCACAGGCGACCTGCTTGTTGATCTTAACCGTTTTTTTGGCACCCTTGGCTGCTTCTTCCAATTCAACGGAAATCTTCAACTGCAGATTGCGCCCGCGTTGTTGGCCGCCGCCTCCACCGCCTCCACCGCCGCCACCAAACATGTCTGCAAATCCGCCACCGCCACCGCCGCCGCCGCCGCCCATGCCAAAGTTACGCAAGAAGCTGTCCAGAGCGTCGTTCAAATCTACGCCGCCGGCCGCTCCGCCGCCATACCCGCCAAATCCTTGATTGGCATCCATGTGACCAAACTGATCGTATTGGCCCTTGCGCTCGGTATCTTTCAGCACTTCATAGGCTTCGGTTGCCTCGCGAAATTTCTCGGCCGACGAGGGATCGTCTGGATTTTTATCCGGATGAAACTTGATAGCCCGTTGGCGGTAGGCCTTCTTGATTTCCGATGTCGAAGCATTTCTATCAATGCCCAACACTTCGTAATAATCTCGTTTCTCGCTCATGTGCCTTCCCTATGGTCGCAAACAATTGCAGTGCATCGTAGAATTGATATTCATTCTTTAAGTGGAGACGATTACTCGCGCGGCGCGCAAGACCATGTCCCCGAACTGGTATCCCTGTTGGACAACTTCAATCACGATGTCCGCTTCGACACCTTCGCGAGGCAGCTGCCCAACCGCCTCGTGAAAGTTTGGGTCAAAGGGTTTATTGAGTGCCTCCATGAGCACAACATTTTTATCTTTCAACAAACTGCTCGTCTTTTGCTGGATCAACTCCACGCCTTGACGAAAATTTTCGGGCTCTTCGCCCTCGGCTGTATCAGCCACCGCGCTCAATGCTCGCTCCAAGTTGTCTTGAATTTCTAAAACGCTGCGCAGCACGTCGGCTTGGGCAAACTTGCGCGTCTGCACCAATTCACGCGCACCCCGTTTGCGCACATTGTCCAACTCAGCCACAACGCGAAGCCATTTTTGTTGGAATTCGTCGCGCTCGTTGGCCATCGCCGTAAAGGGGTCAATCTCGACAATCTCTTCTTCCGCCATTTCGCTTGAATCATCTGCAGCGGAAACCTCATCCGTGGCGACCACCTCTTCGGCTGCCGTCTCTTCTGATTCCGCAAATTCTTCGCCGGACTTGTTCATTGACGCTATCTCCTGCTTTCAAACCCAAAAGTGATTAGCCGACTACGGCATCAGGCCGTTGGTCCAAGGCTTCGCGCAATATATCTATACCGTGAAAGGCACGCTCGTAAGACATCCGGCGCGGCCCTAAGACCGCCAAGGTTCCGGTGCGTCCCTCCCATTGAAACTGACCCGTCAGGATGGAGAATGCTCGCAGTTCTCCGACTGGGTTCTCATGTCCTATCCAGACTCCAAATTCGTGGCCTGGCTTTTCGACCATTCTGTGCAAGGATTCGCCCAGAGCGCGAGGCGACTCCATCATTCGCAACAGCGCACGCAACGGCTGGGGCTCTTGCAATTCAGGCGCGTCGAAAACATTGGCCACCCCTTCAACTTCAACCACATTTTCCGAAGGCTCCGTCAACAACGACTGTCCTTCGCGCGACAGTTGGCCGGCGCACGCGGTCACCGGCGTATGCACAAGGTCCAATGTGCCCATAACTTCGTCTCTGATTTGCGCCAAGGTGCGCCCGGACATCCGATCGTTCAGCAATTGCACCGCATCGCGGACCACCTGTTGTGGCGTGTTAGAAGGAATACGAACCAGGCCAGTGCGGACTTGGCTTGTGTCCAAGATAACGACGAGCAATCCGCGCGAACGAGCCTTAGGGTAATACTCCACTTGCTCAACCCGCACCGAATCGTGGGACGGACCGACGATGATACTCACGTTGTCGGTCATCTTACTGAGCAGCATGGCCAAACGTTTAAGTTGATCTTGAGTGCCCAGAGTTTCGCCAATATCACGCTGCACCAGGCTGTGCATTTCGGCAGGCGCTTCGTGGCGGCGCAAAGCCCAGCCCGCCCGCAAGCCGTCAACAAAGACGCGGAATCCTCGATCCGTGGGCAAACGGCCAGCCGAGGTGTGGGGCTGCTCCAAATAACCATCAGACTCTAACTGCTGCATCACCGTGCGGATCGTCGCCGAAGAAACCGCGCGTTGCATATACCGCTCCACCAAACCCGAGCTCACTGCTCGACCGGTTTCGATATTCATGCGCACAATGGCTTCTAAGATTTCCCGGTTGCGGCGACCAAGGGCCACAGCCGTTGATCGGCGATTCATCAGCTCTGGTTCCTGTCTATGCGTTGAGTTAATATTTCCGGATCACATTACGGCGGCGCCGAATGAGCCCCAAATTAGTCAAGTGTAGGTCAGAGAGTCAACCTCGCCAATCGCTCTTCTATGGTGTCAATTCGTAAAAACCCTTTGGTCGTCAATCCCAAACGTCCCTTTTCCACCCGCCACAGTCCCTCGGCAGCACCACGCTCCAGATCCAAGGCGCCCTCGGGCAACATCTGAACGGGCAGACCAGCCTTGGTCCGCAGACGTAAAATCAAGCGTTCCAAGCGCATAGAAGCGCCATCAATCTCGTCGACAGAGCACTCTGGCAATTCCCCAGACTCCACTGCCGCCAACCAAGCATGAACGTCATCGTGGTTGGCGTATCGACGGCGGCCCCAATAACCATGTGCCCCCGGCCCCAATCCCAACCAAGGCCGGTGCCGCCAGTAGTTTTGGTTGTGCCGAGATTCGAGTCCCGGACGGCAAAAATTAGAAACCTCGTATTGATGCACCCCCATACTGGCCAGATGTTCAACCACCGCCAAATACAGCGCTTCGGTTTCACTATCGGGCAGCAGCTTCACCTGACCGCGACGCACCCGTTGTTCCAGTTTCGTATCGGGATGCAGTTCAAGAATGTAGACCGAAAAATGCCCCACTCCCATATCCACCGCTTCGCTCAATTCGGCCAGCAGTTTCTCACGCTTCAAGCCGGGACCGATGATCCAATCTGCCGAGACTCGGGGGAAAGTTTTGCAGGTCATAGCCAAAGCCGAGCGCGCCTGGGCAGGGTCACATTGACGCCCCAACATTATCAGCGCATGGGGATCTAAGCTTTGCACGCCCAGACTCACACGCTCAATACCAGCGTTTCGCCAGGCGGCCGCCAACTCGGCAGTCATTGACTCTGGATTTGCTTCAGCGGTGAGTTCAAAACCGTCAGCTTTTTCAAAGCCCGGCAAGACTTCTTCCAACAGAGCGCTCATCAATTCGGGCTCTAATGCGGAAGGTGTTCCACCACCCAAATAGCACGTCTCCAATTTCCGTCGCGGGGTAGCCAGTATCGCGCAGTGTTCTTTGCGCAACGCCAACTCTCGTATGACACCTCTGACAAACCGGGCCCGTAAATCGGGCCCGTGTTCGGCGGTGGTCGCAAAATGGCAATAGGAGCAAATTGATCCGCAAAAGGGAATGTGGATATAAATTCCCATAGTCAACTACTTGATGAGATCGCCAATGCGATTGATGCGCGGCAAATGTTTTTCACCGTTCCATGACCAGTACAAGAACATAGCTTTGCCTTTGATCAGCTTGATATCCAGTGGCCCCCAATAACGGCTATCCATGCTGTTGTAGCGGTTGTCACCCATCATAAATATGTGACCTTCGGGAACGACATAGGGATCTGGCATGCCTGGCCAAGGCCATTTGTGATTGCGTGTATTTCGCACGTACGACGCTTGGTCGTGCTTGGCGCGCGGAGCGGGGCAGGATTCGGGATCGGTCCAGTTGGGCACGCAGCTGTGGTCTCCGTCGCGATCGCCAAAATTGCTTTCATAGATCTCACCATTGATACGCAATACGCCAGCGTCCACGGCGACTGTATCGCCAGCGACGGCCACACAGCGTTTGATATAATCCAAATTGCGATCTTTCGGATACTCGAAAACGATGATGTCGCCTTGGCGCGGGCCTCGCAAAGCTGGGAGTCTCAATACGGGCAAACCATCAACCAGAGTTGCCGAACCGATCCGAATGCGATCGGGCGTTTTGGCGCCGTACAAAAATTTATTAACGAACAGAAAATCGCCAATCTGCAGCGTCTCGAGCATTGACCCGGTAGGGATACGAAACGCCTGGAAGACAAACTGCTTCAACAACAAAGCAAAGAACAACGCGAAGGCAATGGACTTTACATAGCCCAGCACTGCCCGGGTCTTCGACTCTGGCGGAATCGCTTGCCCCTTTTTCTTGCTGCCCCCTGCTTCATCAACGTCGTTCGCTTTCTTACTGCTCTTCTTGCCCATTGAGTCTCCTGATTAATCGCTTTGAGATATTACCGTTCAACCTTTAGCACAGCCAAAAACGCTTCCTGAGGTATTTCAACTGACCCCACTTGCTTCATGCGTTTCTTACCGGCCTTTTGTTTTTCCAACAATTTCCGTTTGCGAGAAATGTCGCCGCCATAACATTTTGCCGTGACATTTTTTCGGAATGCCTGGACTGTCGTGCGCGCCAAAACTCGCGTGCCAATCGCAGCCTGAATCGCCACCGTGAACATCTGCCGAGGGATCAATTCTTTCAACTTTTGGCAAAGCTTCAACCCCCAATTGTAGGCGTTGTCGTGGTGCACAATACAGGTCATGGCGTCGACCATGTCGCCGTTGATCAGAATATCCAAACGCACCAGATTATCGGCCCGATGCCCGGTGTATTCGTAGTCCAATGAAGCGTACCCTTTGGTCACCGATTTGAGTTTGTCGTAATAGTCGACCACCAACTCGTTAAGCGGCATATCGAATTCAAGGTTTACCCGCTCGGTGTCCAGATACTCCATTTTTGTTTGTACGCCGCGCCGTTCCAGGCTGATTTTGATGACAGCGCCAACGTATTCCTTGGGCAGGATCACCGAAGCGCGCACAATGGGTTCGCGGATTTCTTCAATAAACTTCACATCTGGCAGCAAGGCAGGGTTTTCACACACCAGGACTTCGCCATTTTTCAGCAACACTTCGTATTCCACGTTGGGCAGGGTTGCGATCAAATCCAAGTCGTATTCGCGCTCCAAACGTTCTTGAATAATTTCCATGTGGAGCAAACCAAGGAAACCGCAGCGGAAGCCAAACCCCAGGGCAGCACTGGTTTCTTTTTCCCAGGTCAACGACGCGTCATTCATTTGCAGCTTTTGCAGCGCTTCCAAGAAATCGTCGTACTGGTCGTTGTCCGTGGGATACATTCCCGAGAAGACCATCGGCTTGGCCTCGGCATAGCCAGGCAGGGGTTCGGAACATGGGTTTTCCGCTAAAGTGACCGTGTCACCAACCCGCACATCACGCACATCTTTGGCACCGGTAGCGATGTATCCGGTTTCACCGGCGCTCAAACTTTGTTGCGGCACCCGGTCCATCCGGAACCAACCTATCTCGCCGACTTCAAATTCCTTTTTGTTACCAAACAGGTGAATTTTTTCGCCTTTTTTAATCGTGCCTTCGAAAAGTCTGATATAGGCGACGACACCCACGTAAGGGTCAAATATACAATCGAAAATCAGCCCTTGGGCAGGCATGTCCGGGTCGCCTTCGGGCGCTGGAACTTGATCAATAACGGCCTCTAAAAGACCCTGGACACCCACACCGGTTTTAGCACTCACCAACAAGATTTCTTCGGGGTCACAGCCGATCAAATCCATGAACTGTTCCATCACGTATTCAACGCGGGCAGCCGGCAAATCAATTTTATTGATGACAGGGATAATCGTCAGGTCGTGCTCTAAGGCCAAATAAAGGTTGTTGATGGTTTGGGCTTGCACACCCTGCACCGCATCAACCAACAAGAGGGCGCCTTCACAGGCCGCCAAGCTGCGACTGACTTCATAATGAAAATCCACGTGACCAGGAGTGTCGATAAGATTCAAAGTGTGAATACCGCGACCAGGTGACATGTAATCCATACGAATCGGATGGCTTTTGATAGTGATGCCGCGCTCGCGCTCAAGCTCCATGGAATCCAGGACCTGAGCCTGCATCTGCTTGCCCTTCAAAGTGCCTGTTTCTTCGATCAGGCGATCGGCCAAGGTGCTCTTGCCATGGTCGATATGAGCGATGATGCAAAAATTGCGCGTGTTTTCGCGATTGAATGCCATGCTGGTTCTGATCCGCCTTGCTGATTACAGATGAGTTGGCCGAAAGATAGGGGTCAGAACGTCTTTTGCCACTGAAAAACCACAAGGGTCGGGCCAGACTCTGTGCCTGGCATGCCATCGCCGACTTGGCCGAAGGTGTCTTCCCAGCGATCAGGCACAGGTACCGGATCGGCGTCAAAATCGTACAAATGAGCACCTACGTAGGCATCGAGGGCCACCAGAAGCAATACCCCCGCGCTCCACCAGGCAAAATCGCGCATTTGTTCCCAATTTTCGTCAGCAATTTCACGATAGCGTTGCCGATTGATATCCCCTTCGGGCAGCGACTCGCCAAAGTCGTTGGCCCGCACCGCACGGCGGTCCCGGACCAGCATATTGGTCCAAAAATACATTTCAGCGCCAAAACCAAGGGCGGCATGCCAGCTGTTTTCAGCGTAAAGCTGCCCCCAACCGGGAAAGAAAGGCGTCATCAGAACGGCGGTTGTCGC
>JBLIOK010000047.1:0-11847 GCA_047639735.1 Candidatus Krumholzibacteriia bacterium
CGCGATCGATGAGGTCGCCGAAACGTTCGGAGTGCATCAATAGAATTTCTTTGTCTTTTAACGTCGCGATACCGGCTGGATTCCAAAATGTAGCAGATGGGTCGTCGGCCACGGCGGTAAAAGCGCCACCCATAGCTAGCGCACGCGCGCCTCCTCCATTTTCCATGAAGGCACCAGCGTATTTTGTTGCCTGAGCCGATCCGCTGGACATCAAGAGGCCACAGACCACAAGCGTGATCATTGCCATTTTTGGCTTTAGGACGCCTTGGAGCGCCATCGCGGCTGCTTGCGCAAGACACGCGGCAGGTGAAACCCGCTTCAAAACCATGTTTTCCTCGCTAACCAGGGGTGAGGTCGGTGAGTCAGAGGTTGGACTGGAAAAACGACTGCGACGCAATCGATCTCTATTATACGACATTTTTGGCTTTCTGGAAAGGACTTGCCATCCCTGACGCTCCATTTTGAGGATCTCAGTGGTCATACACTTAGTCCATAGTGCTTAATTTTGCGGTACAACGTGCGTTCGCTGATCCCAAGGCGATCGGCAGCTTTACGCCGGTTTCCTGCCGCTTCGGTCAAAGCCGCTTCTATCAGCGTACGTTCTGCTGTTTGTAAGTCCCCCACTTGGGCTTCTTGTAGTGGACCATAACTGTCGTCGTTGGAAAAAGTTTCCACCACTGGTCCGGTCCCTTGAAAACCCTGGGCTGAACCACCATTCCAGTGATCCGAGGTCCTGGTGAACTGCTGCCCATTGCCCAACATGGCTTTGATCTGTTTCACGTCATGGCGTAGCTCAAGCAGAGTGCTGGCCAGAAGCCTCATGTCGATGCCTTGGCTATCAAATGCGTCCCAGGTCGCGGGCAAATAGTTTTGGCCCGAGTCCACTTGTTCCGACTGGATTTCTGCGGGTAAATCGGACATTTCGATCATGCCGTGTTGCTTTAGCACGACGGCGCTGCTGATCACGTTGCGCAATTCTCGGACGTTACCGGGCCAGGTGTATTCCTGAAACGCATGCTCGACCGCGCGGCTCAATCCTTTGACGTGCAGGTTATGCCGCTCGTTTTCTTGTTTCATAAATACAGCTGCCAGGAGCGGAATATCTTCGCGGCGATCGCGCAAGGCCGGCGTATTAACCACCACAACCTTCAGTCGGTAATAGAGGTCCTGACGAAAGCGACCGCGGGTGACTTCATCCGCTAAATCGCGGTGCGTGGCGGCCACCAACCGAAAGTCGCTCTTGATATTGGCACGTCCACCAACCGGCGTGAACTCCCCCGTTTCTAGCGCTCGCAGAAATCGGGTTTGCATGTTCAAGGGCATTTCAGCCACTTCGTCTAAAAAGAGTGTGCCACCGTCTGCTCTTTTGAAAACGCCCTGATGATCGGTGACGGCGCCGGTGAATGAACCCTTAACATGCCCAAAGAGTTCGCTTTCTAAGACACCTTCGCTCACCGCTCCACAGTTGAGGCTGACAAATGGGCCTTCGGCCCGTTCGGAGTTGTCGTGCACCGCGCGGGCTACTAATTCTTTACCCGCTCCGCTTTCACCGAGAATAAGAATGGTGACTTCTAGTGGCGCCGCGTGGGCGACTAGGGAAAGCGTTTCCAAGATGGCACGGCTTCGCCCCACAATGCCGCTGCGCTCGCGCACTTGTCGCAGGCGAAGCTTGCGGGTAACGGTTTGGCGAATTTCCTCGTTGTCGGCTGCCATGGGCAACGCGGTGACCACAGCGTCGCCATCGAAGTCAGCAATTTCAGTCGGGCTTTCTGGCGCGCCGACAATCACCAAGTCGGCATCTGATTTGAGCGATATAAATTTGCGCACCACGTGCTTGTAGCGGGGATAGTCGCGGGTATCAAAAAGAAAGACTGACGAATTACCGAGGCTGATCCTTGCGAGGGCTTCGGAAGGAGAGTCGAATAAAAAGAGTTCGACCTCTGGCAATTGCCAATTGGCAGCGGCGGCATAAAGGCGATGGCGGCGGCTGAGCAGAACAACAGAGCGCACAGATATCCGTTTCGGGCTAGTGATGTGGCAGCCGAGAGCCTCTCATTTTCAATGGGCTCAAGCCGCGTTGCATGACATTATGTCACAATACACTGGAATATCTGAGGTGCAAGGGAGAAGTCTTAAATAGGCATTAATGTCAATTATTTGTGGGTCTAGTCGATTTGCAGGTAGGGCGCAGCCAGTTGCACTGACTCACGAATCGCACTCATGTCAGAACATACTTGGGCCTCTGTAATGTCGCAAGCCAGATAGAGCGCTGGCAAGTTCACTCGGGTTGGATCAAATCCCAGATTCACTTTGGGCGGTTCAATCGTATTGGCGAGATAATCGGCCAAAGCAACAATGGCAGCTTCTTGGCCAAATGGTTGCTTCGGGTCCGGCGCCGGCGAATCGTGATGTGCTGCTAATGGTCGCACCAAGACGTCCGGGAAGCGCCAAGATTGGGCAAAAGCCGCGGCTAATTGTGCATGTTCGAAACCAAATTTTTCTAATTCTAACTCGGTCAAACTTGCCGGACCCGCAAGGGATTCTGGTATCAAGCGTGCGTAATGGCCGGGCGCGTGCAGCTCCATAATGAATTTACCCATATCATGCAGCAATCCAGCTGTGAACAGTTCTTCGGGGTTTTCAAGTCCGGCAATTTTGGCCAGCTGCTTTGCGATCGCACCGGTGACCACCGAATGGTGCCACAGTTCACGGCAGTCTAATTCATCGTGGCCAGCTTCATTCGTGCCTTGAGGATTCTTCACCAAGACCGAAGCGACCGATACAGAAATCGCGACCTGCTGGACAGTGCGGTAACCAAGGACGGTCACGCAGCGATTGATGTCGGCGATGTCGCCGCGAGGCCGATAAAATGGAGAGTTCGCCAGACGTAAAATTTTGGCCATCAAGGGCGCATCTTGGCGGACGGCGCGAGCGAGGTCCGAAGGGCCACTCGCTGGGTCATCAATCACGTTAAGGATATTAATCAGTGCTTGAGGAATGGTCGGCAGATCAGTGATGTTCGCCAAAACATCGGCCAAACGTTGGTCCTTCACCTCACTTGCTTTGTCAATAGACGTGGTCACACTCAATTCCTTTAGACGAAGATTTCCATTTCGGATTCCAGTGTGTCCTGCAAAACTTCAGCGGTCTTTTCAAAGACGGACGGCGGTATTTGCAATATCTGATTGGCCCGGCAATTGACGATATCCAAATCAGGATCGTCGATAAACCCGACACCCATTTTCTTACAAAGCTGGTTTGCCAAATCCAGATAAAGCGAAAGTGGGTTTTCAACTGTGAGCGAGGCTGGATTGTGGTGGTTGAGAATCACAAACTCGAGCGCATCTGACAGCTTCCATTTGTTGACCAGCATGGCCCCCACTTGGGCGTGATCGTAGCCCAGGATCTCTTTTTCAGTCACATGGAAGGACCGATTTTCGTTGTAAACAATCTGCACGATTTCATCAAATTGGTCAGGCACGCGCAGATTCAAAACTAATTTTCCGATGTCGTGCATCAGGCCGGCTAGGAATGCTTCCTCGACTAGATTTGGGGTTCGTTCGGCTGCCAACAACTTCGCGGCAAAGGCAGTGCCGATTGAATGCTCCCAGAGCAGGCGTTCTTTGAGTCCCGTATTTGATTTCTTCGTATTGTACAAATTTCGAGCTGCGCTGGTGACGACCAAACTGCGGATGGAATTGAATCCGAGCATCACAATCGCTTCAGTCAGCGTTTTGATTTTGCGGCTACAGCTGTACATCGCTGAGTTGGCGATTTTTAGTATCCGGCCGGTCATCGCTTGATCGTCAGAAATGACCTGTTGGAGCTGCAGGGCGGACGTGTTGGGATCAGAGGATAGCTCGAGCACCTTGCTGGCGACTTGCGGCATGGCCGGCAAGTCACGGGTGGTCATTATGATTTGATGCAGTTGTTCAGCGTTCTCCGTTGAGACGTCTTCGATCGTCTCGGGGACCGCAGCCAAGGTCATGCTCATGCCCGCTCCAGGTTGATTATCGTTATCCCGCTCTTGATTCTTAGAGAGCGCTAGGACCGTTCGGATTTGTAGAGATAATCGACATCTTCACTAGAGACCTTTAGCACGGATTCAAAGGCCTCATTGGGTGCGAAAGAAGCAGTATCAAGAGAACTGTGGATCTTTTCGAGCCTAGCCGCAGAGGACTGGAGCCTTTTTAGCAATTGGGCTAGTATCGGATCATTTGCAGTTGCTTGCGTGGCCGGTACGATCGGACTTGGAACGAAGCCGCGAGCCTCGTAGCCTGTAGCCGACTCGGTCACTTGAATTTGTGAGGGTACTGGACTCGAAATTGACTCAGCGGGCGCTTTTATAGCGCGCTTTGGCCATTTGAATTGCGTCAGAATTTTGCGCACTTGATAAATGATAGAAACTGAAAGCAATGTCAGTCCAACGGCGACCGCTGTGACTGCTAGCCAGAAGATTACGCCTTGGCCATTAAACAATTCCTGTATCTGATTCAAACTCAAAGTCTGCACCTCTTTGTCTGGGAAGAATGGGCTGTCGGTCTAAGCGCGCATATCAATCAGTATGCCCAAGCCGTCCGTATCAGATTCTTGCTCTTCGTCTTCGTTATCTGTGAGCTCTTTACGTTTGCGTTTCAAACGACGACGTTTTCGTTTGTCGGAGTTATTGCTATCGGGATTCAACTTTTGTTCAGCTGATTCATCCGATTCCTTAATGCGCTCCACTTGCAATTCGTCTTTACCGGCCAATTGTTCGGAAAACGGCGCCGATTGAGTCTGAATTACTTGGCTCTGAGCCTGCACTTTTGCCACCGTGCCCATTTGGGAAATTGTGGTAGGCAGTGATACTCCGTCTCCAGCGGGCATTATTTACTCCTCAATTTCAGACCGATAACATTACGGCGTTAAGCCGGGCCAAGGCACTCCGCTTTTGGCCATCCATGCTAAGCACGATGTGATTTGGCACAGAGTGAGACATGCCATCACGTTCACAGGCTCAAGTTGTTGGGCCTTTTGAGTCAATGCACTGATGGTCTTCTTACTTTTCGAGAGATTGCTTGGACCACCGTCTTGGCGACTCTTGATTTGATTGGTGATTTGTCCAATCGAGCCCTTGCCCTCGTGCCGGTCAATTTTCCCTTTGAGACGCAAGATCGCCTTCGTGTGGATTTGACAGACGCGACTTTCGGTCACGTCGAGAATCTCGCCAATTTCTTTGAGGGTCAGCTCTTCATAGTAGTAGAGCACCAGGACGAGTTGTTCTTTTTCAGGCAATTCAGTAATACGGCTGCCGATCAATTCTTTCATTTCTTGTCGCGCCAGAACCTGATCCACCGTTTCGGTTTGCTGATCAGCCAGGTAGTCGGACAACGTGCTGCTGCCTTCGCCCTCTTCGCCGCCTGTGTCGGCGTCTAAACTGGTGATGGTGGCGATAGAAACTTCTCCGACCATGCCGTCGAGTTCCTTGATGTCAATTTCCAACCGGTTGGCCACCTCGGCGTCCGTTGCTGGGCGCCCCAGTTTGACTTCCAAACTGCTGTAAGCTTCTTCGAGTTGTTTGGCCTTGCGGCGTAACGAACGTGGGAACCAATCTTGGCTGCGTAATTCGTCTAAGATCGCGCCGCGAATTCGTGGAATCGCATAGGTTTCGAATTTGATGCCACGGTCTGGATCAAAATTATCGATGGCCTGGATCAAGCCCAAAAGGCCAGCACTTATTAAGTCGTTAAATTCCACATAGTGCGGCAGGCCAATGGCCATGCGGCCAGCCACGTATTTGACAATACGGGCGTACAAATCGACAAGCTCGCGTCGGGCATCGTGACGGGCATCGCTGTTCTCTTTTTGGCAGCAGCGTTCCCAAATCTCATGGTGCGCAATCTGAATCGTATCCGTCATTTTCGAACCTTTCTGGTCTGTTGTTCAGACTATTGAAAGCAGGTTCCGTGCCACAGGCAAATAGCAGCCCCAAAGCATCGTTACTTACACTGTGTCAACGGTTTAAAAACTTCTTCGACTTCCCTATTTTCGTATCATTCGGCGATGGTGTCTGGTCATTATCCATCGACATCACCAATTTCATAGCCAGCGCGAACAGCGAGCCGAGAAAGAAAAATCCCAGATAACTGATGATTAATCTTTTAACAGCTGTGAACAGCCCCATGTCTTGCCAAAGACTTGCGACCAGTGCGACCAAAGCGGCTGCCAGGGCCAGGTTGTGAATCACTTGGTACATCACCAGATCACAGCTTCTGCATCTGTATTGATCGTCTTGAGAGTAGCGCTGCTAGAAAGGGCCGTTTCATTTGGTAAAATCAGCTTCGCAAGAGATTCGCTTTGGGCGATGGACAACGAGCCACTGCCAAGGGGATCACGGCTCTCCAGGCTGATCGGCAAATGGAATGCGTCGATAACGTCCAAGATTTTCGCGGTGCGATGGGTCAGGTCTGTGCGGCTCAGGGCGATCCAATCACAGCTCCAGCTGCGAGCAGATTCTGCCAAATGGGAAAGATCACGAGGATCCTTGTCCAAGGGCACCACGAGGTGGCGGTGGAAACTTGTGTTTTCGGCCAGCCACTTGTGAGCCGGTCCTTCGGTCGACATATGCTCGCAGCCGATGGATGGCAAATCGATCAACACGGCGTCGTAGGTGCCGGCGTGTTTGTCGATTCCCCCCAACTGGCGTTCATGATTGATGACGGCAGCGTCATAGCCTTCCGAAGCCGCGGCCAATTGAAGGCGTCGCACGTCACCCTTATTGCTGGGCATCATGCTCAGGACCAAAACGCGGCGTCCTTCTTGGTGCATTTTCGCGGCCGCAGCCAGGACCAGATCAGTTCGTCCGCTGCCTGGTTCGCCCATGAATGCGTGGCACCCGGAGAAGTCTGACCACATGCAGTTGCTTGCCTTGATTTGCGCGGTCATCCAAGTCTTAAGATCGGATGAATCGTTTGGAATTCGCCCAGTCTCACTTTGAAAACGGGTCAGAACTGTGCTGACAATTTTTGGCGAGGCGCCATGTTCAATAAGAGCGTCCGCCAATGGATTGTCACAGGCCGGCAAAACAGTGGTGGTATGCCTTTGGTGCTCTTGTGAGATGGCGACAACCAGCTCTTCAATGCGGTTCACCTCTTTGACAATGTCATGACAAACGTTGGCATTGCTAGAGTGTGAAGGGCGCGAAACAGGTACTGGTGCAGATCCGCTTGTCGATTGCAAGCGAGCGCGGCTAACATGGCGTCCTGGCTCAGACGACGATTGGACGGTCACCTCCACCATCTTCTCGTGGCCGAGGCCTTTTTCTTCGCGTCGTGTAATCGTTCGGCTGCCCAAAATGACGGCATCGGGCCCGTGGTTTCGGCGCACAATTTGGTAAGCTTCTTTAAGAGTGGATGCTGTCACTACGACAGGGCCGATCTCAACCGAATGCTTGTTGCTCTTGAAGGCTGGCATTGGTCACCACCGTTCCGGCTGACTGGATTTGAGCCGAGGATGCAACCTCGGAATAACCCATGACGGCCAAGTTAGGATATGTTGGCTCGATGAGCCGTTTGACAAAAAGACGGATCGGTGAAGGCACAAGCAGTACTGGTGGTGGACCACCAGCGTATGCTGCGCGCAACACCTCCCCTAAGTTGCTGAGAAAATCACGAGTGAAGGCAGGTGCCAAAACGACACCACCGGCAGATTCTGAATCACGGGCCGCTTGAAGCATCACGCCTTCGGTTTCTGGGTGCAGCGAGACGACGTGGATCTTGCCACTGGCTTCGGTATACAAAGAGGTGATGGATCGGCTTAAGGATTCGCGCACTTTGCTGACCAAAAAGTCGGTGCCCATGCCGCCGACTGTGTAGTTGGCCAGGGTCTCGAGAATGGTGATGATGTCCTTAACTGGTATGCGCTCGTGCAACATGGAGCGCAATACATTGTGTAACGTGTTGATGTTTACCTTGTCTGGAATCAGGTCTTCAATCAGGCTGGGTGCAAATTCGCGGACGGATTCGCACATGTCTTTGACATCTTGGCGACTGAGTAATTCGTCGCTGTGGCTACGCACCAGTTCTGACAAGTGAGTAGCCAGTACGGCGGCTGGTTCGACAACGGTGTAGCCTTCCATTTCCGCTTCATTTTTTTGATCGGTTTCGATCCAAACAGCCGGCAGATTAAAGGCCGGTTCAGTGGTTGCGATGCCCGCGATTTCGCCCGAATCAGAACGGGTGCTCATAGCAAGCAGACGATCGTTCATCAACTCAGCGCGGGCTATCTCAACACCTTTGAGTTTGATCACGTAATCTTGAGCGCCGAGCTGCAGGTTGTCGCGCACACGAATCGGGTGAATGAATATTCCCAATTCGCCGCCCACTTGCCGCCTGATGTTTCCGACCCGGTGCAACAAGTCTCCGCCGCGCGATTCATCAACTAAGGGAATCAGGCCATAGCCAATTTCGAGTTCCAGCTTATCCAAGACGAACAGGTCTTCGCCACGAATGCCCTCGGTCACTTCTTCGTCGGACGACAACTCCGCGTCTTCATCTTCATCGCGTTGGGCTTCGATATCATCGTAGTCGCTCACCCGGTTGCCCATGTAATAGGCAGCGATGCCCGTAACTGCGGCAAAGAAAAGAAACGGAGCCGTCGGCATGCCAGGTATCAGAGCAAAGATCACCATGGCGCCAGAGGCCATGTACAAGGCTTTTGTTTGTCTGAATATTTGCAGGGTCAGCGTTTGGCCCAAATTGAGAGTACCGCTAGAGCGCGTGACGACCAAACCGGCGCTGGTGGAAACCAGAAGGGCTGGAATTTGACTGACGAGACCGTCACCGACTGTCAATATTGTGAACCTGGCCAAAGCCTCACCAGCTGGCAATTTCATTTGCACCATGCCGATAATAAATCCGGCGGCGAGGTTGACAACAGTGATGATGATACCAGCCATGGCATCGCCTTTGACAAACTTACTGGCACCGTCCATGGCTCCAAAAAATTCGGCCTCTTGGGCGATCTTCTCGCGTCTTTGGCGAGCGACTTTTTCGGTTATCATGCCTGCGTTGAGGTCGGCATCGATAGCCATCTGCTTACCAGGCATAGCGTCCAAAGTGAACCGAGCAGCGACCTCCGCAATACGTCCACTACCCTTGGTGATGACCATGAAATTGATGATAACCAAGATGATGAAAACGATAACGCCAATGACGTAATTTCCGCCGACGACAAAGTCGCCAAAGCTTTGTATGACCTGCCCAGCTGATCCTTTGCTCAAGATGAGTCGAGTGGACGCCACATTGAGCGAAAGTCGCATAAGTGTGAGAATCAGGAGCAGCGACGGAAAAGCATTGAACTCCATCGGTTCTTTGAGATACAGGGAAACCAAAAGCACGGTGACTGAAAAGGCGATGCTAAACGTGAGCATCAAATCCAGCATGACCGGTGGTACCGGGATAATCAACAGTCCGAGAATCACTAGCACAGCTGCAGCACTCAACAGGTTACTGTTGGCGAGCACTAGGTCACGGTTGATGACGGAATCCTGGGACAATTTAGCGGTCTCCTTTAAGGGCCACGGCCCTTAATGTTTATGCCTTTTTTAGGCGGTAGATGTAGGCCAGTACTTCTGCTACAGCCTGGAATAGGCTCTCGGGAATCATCTGGCCTATTTCAGTCTGGCGGTAAATTCCTCGCGCCAGCGGCTTGTTTTCGATCACCGGTACTCGGTATTTGCGACCTATCTTCTTAATCATCTGGGCCAAGTTGTCCTGCCCTTTGGCCACCACTATGGGAGCTGGTGAGCCTGAAACGTATTTCAACGCGACAGCATAATGAGTCGGGTTGGTGATGATGACGTCCGCAGTCGGAACATCGGCCAGCATCCTTTTTCGCGACATTTCCATCTGCAAACCGCGAATTCTGGCTTTAATTTGCGGATCGCCTTCAATGTCCTTGTTCTCTTGCTTGACCTCTTGCTTGGTCATTTTGATGTTCTCTTCGTATTTGTGCTTCTGGAAGAACCAGTCGATCAAACCAATCAGAGCCATCAAAAACAGCAACTTGGCCATGAGTTTGATGAAAAGCAGTTTTCCACCGGCCACGATTGCACTCAGACTAAGCAAAGGCAGGGCCACAACTTCATCCATTGAGCCCCTTATCGTCAACCAGGCCAGAATTCCGATGAGAGAGATCTTCAAAACGTTTTTGCCAGCTTCGAAATAGGCGGTGGATTGGAAAAACTTTTTGAAACCTGGAATCGGGTTCAATTTTTCGGCTTTGAACGCGAGCGATTTCGAAGAGAACTTCAGGCCGACTTGCATGATATTAGCCCCCAGGCCAGCGATCAGGACACCGGCCAACAATGGCGCCAAAGCCAAGATGATCACTTGCAAATTGCTGCTCATCATTTCGCGTACGCCTGATTGATTCTGAGGACCAAGGATATGGGCCTGGCTCAAAAGATAGGAAGTGTTGCTGCCCAGTACCCGCACAAAGTGGCCGCCGCTGACCACAACGATAGTCATGCCAACGAGAAGTAATATTGCCGAGGTGACTTCTTGGCTTTTGGCAACGTTTCCGTCTTCGCGAGCCGTCTCGCGCCGCTTGCCAGTACCCGGCTCTGTTTTTTCCCCACTCTCACCGTCTGCCATGATCCACCTCCTCTATGCTTTAAATGAGTTCTGTTTCGGCTATTGCAAGGCCAGCAGAAGCTTGGCTAATTGGCCCTGCATATTTTCCATCATGCCCAATGCTGCTGTTTTGAAAAAGACTAACGACGCCCCGAAGGTGATCAGTCCGACTCCAATTTTGACGGGAAAACCCACCACTAAAATATTCAATTGAGGCACCGTTCTGACGATCACACCCATCGAAGCGCTGACCAGAAGCAAAACGACGATGACCGGCGCGGCAATACGGATTCCCGTCGTGAATACGGAGCCAAATTCATTAACCACAAACCAGGCGCCACCAGACGGGTCGAAACCTGAAAAAGGGGGTACGGCCACACATGAATGGAACATGGCGCCGACCAGTATTTGATGAGCGCCAGTCACAAAAAAGATCATCACCGTCATGATGTAATAGAGCTGACCAATGACTGAAACCTGAGAATTGGTGGCGGGATCAAAAGCGTTGACGATGGAAAAACCGATCTGCATACCGGCGATTGAACCAGCAAACCGTACGGCGGTAAAAAGGATGTTGATGGTGAAGCCAATCAAGGCGCCAATCAACAACGAGCGCACACCTTCCATCAGCATGGTTTGCCAGCGCAAATCCAAGACGCCAAAAGGAACAGCTTCTCGTACAGCAGGCGCCAGAGCAGTGGCAAAACAAAAGGCCAGGCCAAAGCGCCATAAAGGCGGCACCGACTTCATGTCGAGCATTGGCAGAGTTGCTGCCAACACCGCAAACCGAATGAAGAGCGCAGCCGTGATGGCCATCAAAGTGATGTCGAGATCAAATTGCACCCTGGCTCCTACATATTGGCGATGCGAGCAAACATGGATTCCGTAAATGCGGTCAATTGGTTGATGGCCCACGGCAAAGTGAGGATCAACACCACAAAGACAGTAAGAATTTTCGGCACGAAGGTCATGGTCATTTCATTGATCTGAGTCGCGGCCTGAAAAATACTGATGCCCAAACCGACGAGCATGCCAGCGATCAGCATCGGGCCCGCCACAAAGACAATGGTTCGCATGGCATATTGTCCGATTTCAATAACAGTTTCCGCGGTCATCTGGTTGCGTCCTTTCGCAATTACTGGAAGGCCTGGACTAGTGATTTGACCACTAAGAACCAGCCGTCAACCAGTACGAAGAGTAGAATTTTGAAAGGCAAACTGATGAGCACCGGTGG
>JBLIOK010000048.1:0-11838 GCA_047639735.1 Candidatus Krumholzibacteriia bacterium
GTGGTTAAAATATCTTGTTCCGAATAGAGCGGCAATGCCATGGCGGTGTGAATGACGAGGTCAACGCCTTCCATTGCGGCGGCAACCACCTCGGGATCACGAATGTCACCGACAATCGTCTCAATACGATCTTTGCAATCGTCGTAGGTGAATTCCGCCAAATCCAATGAGCGCACAGATACACCGCGCTCAAGCAGATCACGAATCAAGTTGATTCCGTTAAACCCCGAACCACCTGTCACCAATACTTTTCGCCAGATGGATTGCGTCTCACTACTCACGTTCACTCCCAGAAATATATTCCGACCGTTCTTTAAACACGATGGCGCCGTCAAACTCTTCACCGTCGCGCTCGGCGGTGAAGATCATGCTGTCTCCTACGCGAGCGTCATAATACAGGCGATAGATGGCATCCGACTGGTTCAGACGCAAACCCTCGATTTTGCGAATGATGTCTCCATCACGCAATCCTGCCAACCAACCGGCCTCGCCTTCACGAACTTCGTACACATAAGCGCCTGCGCTGTCCACTAATCCGTCATTTTGAACGTCTAATGGTGTGATAGCGCGCAACAAAAACCCAACACCGGGCTCGCGGTAATGGCCGTACGTGACAACCTCTCGCACGACATCCATCACCCGCGGCGACGGCACCGCAAATCCAATGCCCACGCTGCCAGAACCATCTGACAAAATGAAGGTGTTGATACCAATCACTTCACCCCGAGTATTCACCAATGGCCCACCACTGTTGCCCGGATTGATGGCGGCATCGGTTTGAATCATGCCAATATGGGCGGAGCTCAAGTTTTTGCCTTTGAGGTCTCGATTGACCGCGCTGATCACACCGACGGTGACCGACGGCTGGGTGTCGGCCAGCAAATCACCGAACGGCGAACCGATGGCGATAGCCCATTCCCCGATCTGCAAGGAATCATCGCTGGCAATGCGCGCAACCGGCAACCCTTTCGCCTGAATCCGGAGGATCGCCAAATCGTAACGGGGCACTCGATCCAAAACCACCGCCTGAAACTGACGCCCGTCCGAAAGCGTGACAATAATTTGCAAGGCCGATTCCACCACATGGCTGTTGGTGACAATCATGCCGTTAGCAGAAACGATGACTCCCGAACCGGCGTTCTCCACTTGCCTCGTATAATTTCTGGGTGGCCACTTTCCACGACGTTGATATTCGCGCACAAAGGCATCGGTACTCACCTGTTGCTGCTGCAACACACTGATGCTAACGACCGCAGGAGCCACCTTTCGCGTGGCTAAAACGATGGCATTCGTGCGGTCATTAAATATCTCCGCCGCCTCTACCATGCGTTCGTCTACCGACTGGTCGTTATCGGAAAAACTAGCAAAGGTCTCGTCGGCATGACCATGATGTTCACGGCTAGCAAAAAGTTGATGTCCCCCACGCCCATTGAGCAAGAGGAAGCCCACGACCGCACCCACCAACAGCCCCAGCACAATCCCCGTCCATGTCCGTGAAAACGGCACTACTGGCCACCTTGAAGTTTATCCCAGTCGGCCATGAAGGCCGCCAAACCTTTGTCCGTTAAAGGATGTCCCACGAGCTTCTTGATAACTGACGGCGGAATCGTGGCGATGTCAGCGCCTAGCAAAGCAGAATCGACAACGTGCAGCGGGTGCCGCACCGAGGCCACGATGATTTCGGTTGCGTATTCATAGTTTTGATAGACTTCGACCATGTCGGCGATCAGTTGCATACCGTCTTCACTGACATCATCGAGGCGTCCAACAAAAGGCGAGGCATAGGCGGCGCCAGCTTTGGCCACCAATAACGCCTGGCTGGTTGAAAAAATCAGCGTCGCGTTGACCGGAATACCATCACTTGCCAAGGCCGCCGTCGCCTTTAATCCTTCATACGTTGTGGGCACTTTGACGACAATGTGGTCGTCAAGTTTGGCCAGGCGTCTTCCCTCACTGATCATGCCCTCAGCGTCCAGGGCCGTAACCTCACCGCTGACTGGTCCCTGCACCACACGACAAATTTCTTTCAGCACACTGTCGGTGTCGGTGTTCCCCTCTTTGGCCATCAAACTGGGGTTCGTCGTCACGCCGTCGCACATGCCGAGGGCTTTGACTTCTTTAATTTCGTCAAGATTGGCGGTGTCGATGAAAAACTTCACGGGTCACTCCTCGGCGTGGGTACATTTAACAGGGCTTGGCGAACGCGATAGCCATTGGGGTCCCAATAACCAGGATCCAGCAATTGTTCTGGATATTCGACTTCTTCTAAAAACAAACCTTTGGCAGGTGCCATGCGACCGATCGCACGGCGGCTTTTGGCCTCGAGTGCACGTGGTACGGCATCAACCGGCAATTCACCACGCCCTATCTCAACCAACATGCCCGCGATATTGCGGACCATATGGTGCAGAAATCGGTTCGCCTTCACGTGCAGAATAGCCGAATTTGCTCCCCATTCAAAGGCACAATGGCTCACTTCGCAAAAGTTGCCCGCCGCCTTCAGCGATGCCGCTTTACAAAAGCTGGTGAAGTCATGCTTTCCTAAAAAATCGCGAGCGGCTTGGTCCATCAAAGCCGGCTCAACGGGTTGATACACATACCACCTGTAGGGATAGAAAACATCCCGGCCAAAGCCCAAATGATAGGCGTAGCGCCTTGATTGAGCCGAAAATCGGGCATTGAAGTCAGGCGATACGCGGCGCACGTTCAAAACTTGGATATCTCCGTCGCACATGCGCGGCAAAGCGCGGGCAACGCGTTCAGCTTCGTCGGAGTTTCGCACAGTCAAATGAGCGACTTGTCCTCGAGCGTGCACTCCGGAGTCGGTCCGGCCGGCAGCGACGGGCACTACTGGCCTGCCCAAAAGCCGGCTCAGATGATCCCGCAACTCCCCCTGCACCGTCACCGGTTTGGTTTGGATTTGCCAGCCGTGGTATGACGTGCCGACGTAGGCGATGTCCAGTCGCAATCGCACGCCGTCAAAATGCGGATACTCAATTACCATGGGCGCCACCATAGCAAAGCCACCCAGGTCGCTAAAAAAAGCCACTCAATGGCCGGCAGGTTTCGCGGGCCGGCGGTTGATGCCGGCCGGCGTCGGCGCAGACTCAAGTTCATCGCTTCGGCACGACGGGCCATGGTTTCCAGCAACGGCACCACGAGTTGGGCACGATCGATGAGATTTTCGATCCACTGTTTCATCTTTGAGGACCTCGACTGGCCTTCAGGACCAGCGCGCCGTAACCGCCTCACCATTTCTATCCGGCGACCTTCGCTCAAAACCGCGGGCGCCGTGCCCATGGCTACCGCCAGCATCAGTCCGAAGTCGGCTACCGGTACGCCTAATCTGCGCAGAGGCTCTAACCACCAGCCAGTCCCGGCTATCAGTTCATCCAAGGTCGCAATTCGCAAATAGAAACCGAGGAGGCCTACCGAAACGACAACTCGCGCCAAAGCATGAAGTCCAGCTGAAAGCCCGAGCCAGGAGGGATGGCCCAAAGGCGCGCCCGAGACGGTCGTAAAAACGTGCATCGTTAACATCAAACCAATCATAGGCCACCACGGCCGCGCTGAAGCTAGCTGACGTTTGAGCCCCAACCCCGTCTTCGTCAGGCCCAAAGTCACGACGACGAGCAGCGCCAACAAAATGGCAGAATTGGCGATCATGCTGGTCACAAGCCCGAGAATCAGAGCAGCCAATCGGGTAGCGGCATGAGAGCGCGACAAGGCGGTTGGCTTTAACTCGGAGTCGGCGAATGTGGCGGCGTTCAGCATATTAATCCTCAGCCGCGATCAGGGCAGCAATCTGAACCGCATTCAAGGCCGCGCCTTTCAACAAATTGTCGGCGACAACCCACATCAACAATGCATGGGGATTGTCGGGATCGCGCCGGACTCGGCCCACATGCACTTCGTGCCGGCCGCTCATTTCCAACGGAGTGAGGAATTGATGGGGGTCTTTTTCAGCGATCACACCAGGCCAATTGGACAGGACGTTGTGGGCGGTTTCAAGATCAACAGGGCGATCACAAACCACGCGAACCGCAGCACTGTGACCGTTATAAACTGGGACTCGCACCGCAGTGCAGCTCACCTTTAAATCATTTCTTCGAGACATGATTTTGCGCATTTCCTGCACAACTTTTTCTTCTTCTTCAAACATACCGGCCGGCGCAGCAGCACCAATCGCAGGCACCACATTGTGGGCCATTGTCCGCGGAAAAGACGACGCTGCTTGGCGGTCTGCTCCCTCGTTCTGTTGGGTCAGCTCCGCCACCGCAGATTGCCCCGCCCCCGACACAGCCTGAAGGGTCGTAACCTGCACTTCGTTGACGCGAAATTCACGATCAATGGGCGCAACAGCTTGGACAATTTGTATTGTCGAGCAATTTGGGTTGGCGATGATTTGGGCTGGACCATTTTTTATTTCCCGCACCAACGCGCCATTGATTTCAGGCACAACCAGAGGCGTCTCTTCGTCCATTCGCCAGGCAGAACTGTTGTCCACGACCCAAGCACCTTTGGCCGTAGCTATCGGGCCCCAGTGCCGGCTCGGATCACCACCCGCGCTGAAGAGCGCCAAATCTACCGCTTCGAAATGTTCAGCCGCAACGGCTTGGCACACCAATTCGGTTCCACGAAATGTTTGGCTCGCACCCGCTGAACGCGGCGACGCCAACAACAGGGGCGCTTCGGTTACCCAGTCTTGCTCTGAGAGCAATGACAACATTTTGCGGCCAACCAACCCCGTGGCCCCCAAAATCGCAATTTTCATAAATTCTCCACCGTTTCAATCCCACGTATCCCAGTCCACAATCTAACACTGAGGACCGACGCGGTCAAAAGCTGACCGTCTTTCTCGTGGACAGCCCGCGCGGGAATGTTACGCTTGACCGATATGTCACCCCCACTTTAGAGAAGGCGATTTCATGACGAGCATGCGCTGGTTAGGTTCGATAGTACTCATCTTGGCATTGGCAGGCTGCTTCACACCGGAAGAACGCCCCGCGGCGCTGCAAGATATTGCTCGCTGGCAGGATCAACGCCTGGCCCCAGCGGACTCCTTGCGCGCCATGATCTCCAGCCAGGATGCCCACGTCCGTTTGGCAGCGGTGAGAGCAGCCGGGTTAATCGGTCGCGATGATGTCCTGCCTCAAGTTATCGAAGCCTTGTCAGACGCCAGCCTCACCGTCCAAGCAGAGGCTGCCTGGTCGCTAGGCCTGATGGGCTCGGCCGCTGCCTTGCCAAGCTTGAACGAGGCCACGGCCAACCAGCGCCCCCAAGTGCGTGAAGCAGCCCTCGCCGCACTAGCGCATCTGGACAACGACGGCACCGCTTTGCTGACCGCCACTCATCACGAAGATCCTGCCAGCGCAGCTTTGGCTTGGAATGGTCTGCGGAACCAGGCCACCCGAGTCGATGCGCCCGCCTTGCGCGCTGCGATTTTAGCGGGATTACAACGACCCGAATCCGAAGTGCGCTGGCGCGTTTTGCGCTGCATAGAACAAGCCGGCGATTCGACACTCGTGGCTGCTGTAGCACCCTTTGTCGAAAGCCGAAAAGTTGACGAAGTTGTTCACGCCTACCGCGCCCTTAGCCGCATGCCAGGCCCCGACGCTCACGCGACGGTGCTTTCTGGTTGGCCACACTTGGAATCGTTTAAAAACCGCAACTTGACGCGAGTCCGCATCGCAGCCTGTCGCGCCTTGGGGGCCGTCGGCAACGACCATTTGGAAAGTGCCGAAATCGACCAGATGGCAGCCATGTTGAGCGATGCAGCCGGGCAAGCCAACCCCCACGTATCAGAAACAGCCTTGGTGGCGATGTCTCGTTTGGTTACTGGGCATCCATTGCCGGCGGCCGCCGCTCGTCAAGAAAGCTTGTTACCGGTTTGGCGTATCCGTTTGGCGCGCACAGCCTCTCAACATTTGTCGAGCGCCCATGTTGGCGTCAGGGCCGCAGCGATCGCAGCCCTCGGCGCATTGCGCGGCGCCGGAGCCGCAGGCCAGATGCAATCGTTTGTTGATCGCGAGACTTCCGCATTTGCTCTCAGCAGCGCTTTGGCCACCATGGCGACCTACCACCCAACACCCTTGCGGTACCTGGATAACCACAGCGCAGCCGCTGACGCTTCCCAAAAAACACGCAGCGCGATTGTCCGCAGCACAGCCTTGACCGGCCTGAACGAGGTCCGCAGAGAACGCCCAGATGCGATCATTGAACCGTGGAATGAAGCTCGCATAGAAGGCAAGTTGCTGACCGCTGCCCTCGACCCTGATTTTGTGGTCAGCACCACAGCCGCAGACTTGTTGGGGACAATAACCACTGATGAATCGCTGCTAACATTAACCAGCTTGTGGGACAGAGCCCAAGGACCAGGAGAATTTGATATTCGTTTAGGCGTTCTTTCGGGTCTGCAAACCTTGCTGTCCCCCGCCACCGATGACCCGACCCGAACCTGGGCCCCGGCGCCCGAACTTCAAGAGGAAGTGCGCCGGGTCTTGCGCAACAGCTTTGACTCTCCCGATCTCAGGATTCGCACCCAAGGGCGCCAAACAGCTTTGGACACCAAGTTATTACCAACTGAATTGATTCCATCTGAGGACAGCCTGGCCGCCACTTTGACGGCGGTGCACCGAGATCATCGCCAGCCACCAGTGGCCATTGCCTTTGATGCTCCGTCCGTGCGCTGTGTAACTGAGCGCGGCGACTTTGTCATCGAACTCGACGGTCAGCTGGCACCGAACACCTGCGCGCTCTTTCTCTCATTGATCGAAAAAGATTATTTCGGCGCCATGAATTTCCACCGAATTGTGCCCGACTTCGTGGCGCAGGGCGGAGACCCCGAAGGCGGCGGTTGGGGCGGACCTGGCTTCAACATTCGCAGCGAATGGAGCCGTGCTGATTACAAACGCACTGCCGTAGGTATCGCCCATAGTGGCAAAGATACCGGCGGCAGTCAGTTCTTTGTCACGCTATCGCCACAGCCGCATCTCAACGGGCGCTACACCATATTCGGCTACGTTAGCCAAGGCATGGAAGTTGTCGACCGCCTTGAAGTGACCGACACCTTCCGACTTGAACTGATGGAATAGCCGCTCAGTCGCGCAGCACCTTATACATGGTGGCCCAGGTTGGCGACTCGCCCGACATGAGAATTCCCATGCGGAACAGCTTGCCGGCTCCTTTAGAGGCAAGCCATATCGACAAGATCATCAGGACATAGCTCAAACCAATTTGCCACATCGGTGGCGTTTCCACACACACCCGCATAAACATCAAGACCGGCGAGAACATGGGTATCAGGCTCAGCACCATGGCCACGGTTGAATCGGGGCTGCGGATGATGACCGTCAGCAGCATCATGGGAATGATCATACCCATGGCCACAACTATGTTGAATTGTTGACTGTCCTGAACGGTGTTGCACATCGCGCCAATACCGGCGTAGATCGTCGCGTAGAGGAAAAAACCCAGGATAAAAAAGAGCATGAATGAGACGAGAATCAGTGGCGTCAGGAAGGTCACATCTAAGCTGAAATCGCCGATGGATACTCCCTTTTGCGAGATGAAGAAAAACGTGCCTGACCAAATGGCGAACTGAGTAAATCCGGCTAGGCCAATCCCCAACACCTTGCCCAACATCAAATCACTGGGCGAAATGCTAGCAAGAAGCACTTCGACCATCTTACTCGACTTTTCTTCGATCACGGCTGTTAGCGTATGGCTGCCGTACGTCAAAACCATGATGTACAACATCATAATCAAGCTGAAAGCCATGACAATGCGCGCGTCGCCGTCACCCGCTTCTTCGCCACCTTCTTCGGTGACGGTGATGCTAGAAAATTGCGTACGCCCCGCCAAAAAATTGAACAAGGAGTCGGGCACTTGTGACTGAGCAAACCGCCCCTCGCGCAAGACTCGATTCAGAGCTGGCCGCAGCATCTCATCGCGCATAATTCCAGCGCTGACCGACTTGTTGTAAAAAGTCGCTTTGGCGTTGTTGAGAAAGTCGGGATCGACAAAGACGCCGCTGTGAATGGACTCGTCCAAAATGGCGGCCTGCAACGTGGCGATCGCTTCTTCGGGGTCTCCTGTCACGCGCTCGATCTCCAAAGATGTTCTGCCTTGATCAGCCAGAACTGAAACCAATTCTTCGTAGTAAAGGCCCGAAGGGTCAATGATACCGATGGTGCGTTCGTCGTCGCCGCCGGTTTCGGCCAATAACATCGGCAATATGATGACCATCGACATCAGCGCAGGCCCCAACACCGTGCCCACAACAAAACTCTTTGAGCGAACACGTTCTAAGTATTCGCGGCGAATTACTGTTAATATTTTATTCATTGGCCGACCTCCTGGCGGTGGCGCGCAACGGCTGAAAGAAAAATTTCATAGAGGCTGGGACGATTTGCCGCAAATAAAGTCAATGGTCCTGCCGCGATCAACTTGGGCAACAGCGAGCGAGGATCAGTGCCTTCAACTAGCTTCAGCTCCCAGGTGCCTTCGGCGAAGTGCCGGTCTTCAACACCGGGCAAATCCGCAGGAGGCTCAAGTCCACCCTCCCAAGCAACACGCACCGATTGCAAAGCAAATTGAGTGCGGACGTCGGAGAGCGCGCCATCAAGAATGATTTCGCCGCCTTCGATCAGGCATATGCTATCGCAAATTTTATCGGCTTCGGCCAACATGTGCGTTGAAAAGATGACCGTCGTGCCGGCTTCCTTTTCTTCAAGAATCATCTCGCGCAACAACTCAATATTTAGAGGATCAAGGCCGCTGAACACTTCATCGAGAATAACCACATCGGGCTTGGCGATGAATGTCGCAGCAAATTGAATTTTTTGCTGCATGCCTTTGCTCAACGCGTCAATTTTACGATCGCTGTATTCGGCCAGCCCCATGCGTTCCAGCCAATGTTCCGCACGGACTTTTGCCTCGCCGCGTGGCACACCCTTGAGCTCAGCCAGAAACACCAGCTGATCCAAGCATTTCATCTTGCGGTAGAGGCCACGTTCTTCCGGCAGATAGCCGATGCGGTCCCTCATCATATCGCTGAGCACGTCACCGCCAAACAGAATTTCGCCACTATCGGGCAACAAAATCTTCATGATGCTGCGAATGATGGTGGTTTTACCGGCGCCGTTTGGCCCGAGGAAGCCATAGATAGACCCACGCGGGATACTGAGGTTCACATTATGAGCCGCGCGTTTTTCACCATAATTTTTACCAACATCGGTTAGGACCAATATCGGCTCGCCGACAGCGGGCAATGATAGAGCGCTTGAGAGGCCAGATTGCGTGGGCATGTATGCTCCCGTCCAGAATCGATCAATGACTAACATGAGATTATCTGGATGCATTATAAGCGCGAGTCTCTATGAGGCAACTCGATAATCCGCTTGGACGGGTGAAGATCGCCCCAACAAGACAAAAAAGATTCCGGAAACACCATTTGGTGCAACCGGAACCCTAGCTGACCAGGCCCAAAAGGGGGCGGGACGGGCCTGATCAATAAAAACCTGCGGACCAATAGTATTGCCGCCAGCGGCACGCCTCAGAAGATTCCCTGTTTCATTCAAAGACATTTCACAGCCAACAAAGATCACAATCGCCTTGCGGCAATCGAGCAGGTCCGCAGGTTAATCTCCTGAGTTTATATTCGGCTGAATAGTTCACGCAAGTATCACAGCGATATTCTTTTTTGCGGAGTTGCGCCCTCAATCGATAAAAATCGGTTCTTTTAGCCAAAACAATACAATTTTTAATAGGCTCGAGAGCCTTGTGGCCACTATATCAGTCTGGTATAATGTTAGTTAAGATCCATATAGGATCCCCACACAGGAGAATCGAATCATGTTGAGACCGGTCGCCCTGGCTAAAAAGATTCTGGTTATTGAAGACGATCACGAGCTCGTCGAGTTGTTGACAATGCATTTGACCGAAGAAGGTTTTCAAGTTGACGCCGCCGTCGATGGCGAAGCCGGTCTCAAGGCTTTCCAAGCTGGAAAATATGGCATGGTTTTGTTGGATTGGATGCTGCCCACGGTGAGCGGCATTGATGTGCTGCGCGAAATACGAGTGATTGATACGCGCACACCAGTGCTTATGCTCACCGCGCGCGGCGAAGAGGCCGACAAGGTTCTAGGCTTGGAATTGGGCTGTGATGACTACCTGACCAAACCCTTCAGTATTCGTGAATTGACGGCCCGCATCAAAGTATTGCACCGGCGCATCGAACGGGCTGAAGAACTCGCGCGGATCAGCGCTGGCGACCAGATCCTTGATATGGGCTATTTAAAAATCGACCACGGCAAACGCCGGGTGCAAGTCAGCGGTCAATACGTGCAATTGACCGTCAAGGAATACGACCTTCTCTACACACTGGCCTCTCGTCCCGGACGAACCTACAGCCGTCGTCAATTGCTCGACATCGTGTGGGATCAGGATTCGGACGTCTACGAGCATACGGTCAACTCGCACATGAACCGATTGCGCAACAAAGTTGAAGTGAACCCCAATCGACCTCGCTTGATTCTCACGGTTTGGGGAATTGGATACCGTTTTACTGAAGAATATTCATGATTTTATTTGAGCTGTTATTGATTATGAAAGGCCGCTGATGTCTCTGCCGCAGTTTACAAATACTCTTTTGTTCCGGATATCCGCCGCATTTTTGCTGGCCATCGGCTTGGGCTCTGGCGCGTATTTTTACTATATCGAATCAACGCATTTCAACCCGTATACCAGTGCCGACGAAGAAGATTGGTACGACAATCGATCTGATGAAGAGCTGGAAGAACTCGCTGCGCAAATCACTGCCATTCAAGCCGAAGCAGGCGAAACAACTGAAATCCTGGCCAAGTATGGTGATGAAGTCCGTGATTTCAGTGTCGAACTTGTCTTTTTTGACACGGCAGGGCGAGCACTTTACGCGACTGACCAGGACAGCTTAACAACTGCCGTAGGCTCAGCCCCTCCACAGATCATTGTAGATATGAGCCGCGATGATTGGGACTTTTCAGAATATCCCGACCCGAACCACATGGACTCATATCTGAATCGTGTCTTCTATGCGGTTGAGATTCGCGGCCCCGAAGACGTGAGGCCGTTGGGTTACTTGCTGGCCTCATATTTTCCAATGGTTTTTGTCGAAGACGAACTCAACAACGACATGGCAGCGCTCACTGCCCAAGAAAACATGTTCAAAGTCGTCGTGGGGTTGCTCATTTATTCGGCAATCACGGCCCTGCTGATCATGACCCGCACCAGTCGGCGGGTCAAAAGGTTATCGGACGGAGTGCACGCCATCGCCTCTGGGGACCTCGCTCACCGCGTCCCCGCTCGCAGCGCTGATGAAATTGGCGCGCTCGGCCGAAACTTCAACAGCATGGCAGAACATCTCGAAATAACGATGACAGAATTACAGAAAAAACAAGAGTTCCAGCGCCAACTTATCGCCAACGTGAGCCATGACTTGCGGACCCCCATGGCCAGCATTCACGGCTATATCGAAACGATGCAAATGAAAGGGTCCAGACTCGACAGTGCTGAACAAGAGCGCTATTTGAATATCATCGAAAGCAATATTAATCATCTCAATCGCCTTGTCGAACACATGCTGGTTCTTTCCAGGTTTGACTCGGGGCAAGCGATCATGCGCATGGAAGATTTCTCTATTGTGGAACTTGTTGATAGCCTAGAAGAGCGGCTGTCGGGCTTGGTCTCTAACCACGGTGTTCACTTAAACATTGAATGCGAAAGAGATGTAGGCCAGGTTCGCGGCGACCCGATGCAAATAGCGCAGGTCTTGCAAAACCTGGTCGAAAATGCCATCAA
>JBLIOK010000049.1:0-11835 GCA_047639735.1 Candidatus Krumholzibacteriia bacterium
TTCCAACCAAGCTAGATCATTTTCAAAACCCTCTCCAAATCCCCTTCTAAATCCTCATAACTTTCGCACCCAACCGCCAGTCTCACCAAATCATCCGTAACCCCTGTCGCTTCACGGTCAGCTGCTGACACCGTCGTATGGGTCATACTCGCCGGATGCTCAATTAAACTCTCAACCCCACCTAAGCTTACCGCTAAGGTCGCAACTTCGACATTATTAATGACAGTCTTGCCAGCTTCAAGGCCGCCTTTAACGCCGAAGCTCAACACCGCACCTGGTCCACGCATTTGCTTCTTCAACAGATGATACTGCGGATTGCTCTTCAAGCCTGGGTATTTCACCCAGGAGATTTTAGGGTGATTCTCTAAATAGTGAGCCAATTTCATAGCGTTAGCCTGTGCATATTCAACCCGCATGCCCAATGTCTTTACCCCACGTAATATCAACCACGCCTGATTTGGGTCCATCGTGCCACCAATATTCAGATGCATTTTTTTTAAACGCGCTAAAACTTTTGGATCCTTAGCCACAACAATACCGCCGACCACATCAGAGTGGCCATTGATAAATTTTGTCATGGAATGAAGAACAATATCGGCACCATGATCGAGAGGGTTTTGCAGGTAAGGAGAGGCAAAAGTATTGTCGACCACCATCAAAGCGCCACCGGCATGGGAGATCTCAGCGCAGGCTGCTAGATCACTCATGGCCAAGGTTGGATTGCCCGGAGTTTCGATAAACACGAGCTTCGTGTTTTCTTGCATCGCTGCTTTGAGGTTTTCCGGATCCGTTGTGTCAACAAAAGTGCTCTCAACCCCAAAGCGCGGATATTCTGTTTCCAAAATCACGCGGCTAGGGCCGTACAAACAATCAGTGCCCACAATGTGCGTATTTTGTCCCAAGAATGTTAGGTAAACCATATTCACGGCAGCCATGCCACTAGCGGTGGCCAAGGCACCGCAACCGTGTTCCAACTCGGTTATGTTTTTTTCCAACGCCTCAACGGTGGGGTTGCCAAGACGGCTGTACACGTAGCCTTCACCGCCTTGAAAACAGGCCGCGCCATGGTCGGCGTCGCGAAAAGCAAAAGTTGACGTTTGATAGATCGGTGTAGCAACGGCGCCAGTTTGAGGGTCAACTTGTTGGCCGGCGTGAATAATGCGGGTCATCATGCCGCGATTGCTGATGTCTTTCATTTCAAAACCTTTCGCGAAGTTCTCATTGCCGGAATTGTCTCACAATAATTATGGGCAACATGTGGCCGTTCCGAAAGTCCGGAGCGCAAAGTCCGGAGCGCAAAGTCCGGATCATTTTGCGGTAAAACTAGGAGCGACGACCAGTTGCGTGGCTTTCGAAGATATTGATAAGCTTCGACATGTGCTCATTTCGTGATGCGGTTTTTTCAGCCCAGTTGCGAGCGGCAGCATGGGCATTGGAAAGCGACAAAACACGTAAAATTCCGTTAAGCACCGCTTCTGGGTCTTGCACAGATACGACGGCGCCATTGATGCCGTCTTGGATCATCTCGGGCACTCCGCCTAATTCTGTACCCACGACTGGCACACCGACAGCCATTGATTCCAGGGCAGCCATCGGAGCGTTTTCGTAACACTTCGACGGGATGATCGACAATTGGGCCCGGCTCAGCGCTGCCAGGAGTTCGGGTTGCTCAAGCGGACCGAGCACTTCCACTTGCTTCAGTTTTAACAGCGCGAGGCGGGCTTTGAGATTTCCGTCACAAGGCCCGCTGCCCGCGATACGAAGGGTCAAAGGTGCCTGGTTCAATTCGCCCGCAGCGTGTTTTTTCTCCCACAACGCCTGTGTGTCCAACAACACACGCATCCCCTTCTCGTGAGAAATTCGGCCAAAATAAAGGTAAGAGTCCCGAGTCGCTTGCTGGTCGAGGAGTTCTGGATGCCAGGCTTCAAGGTCAACAAAGTTGGGCAGATGTTGCATCTGATGGGATGGGAATCCCCAGTCGATATATTTTTGTCGCAGAAATTCGCTAGGGCACAAGAACGTGGCGACACCTCGGTCATACAACCCCCGCCACTTCTGATGCCCAGTCTCAACCGCCGCCAACAACGAAGCCGCGCGTGAATCTTTCACACACTTGCCCAACACGGCGTTGTGTAATTTCCCACCTTTGCACTTTTCGCATACTTCACCCTCGCGAAGCATATGAATAGCGGGGCACAGCAGGCGCAAGTCATGCAAAGTCATCACCACCGGAATGCGGTGCTTTTTTAACACGGCCAAAATAGACGGGCTCAAGTGGTGGTAAATGTTATGCAAATGAGCCACATCGGGCTTCACTTCACCCAACAAAGCGTCAAGGTTCCGGGCCGCTTCACGATTCCATAAAAGCGACATCGCGTCAGCCAAGGCGCTACCGCCATAGCGGGCCTCGCTATAATCACGCGCCTTAACAAAATAGCGGTCCCATGGCGAAGGCCGAGCGTGTTCATCGGCCATGGCAAAGGGAATGACCTCCCAGCCGGCGGCCGTCAAATCTTCCTCTTCTTGCACCAAATAGCGCCCGACGCCTCCGGCGGGGCCTTTGTCATGATAAAACTTATTGACCAACAATAACTTAGGCTTGGTCATGGGGGCCTTTCCGAGTTGATCTGCTTTGGTGGATAAATTCTATGGCACATCATTAACCGGCCAAGGGTGTCCGGTCAATGAAAGGGGTAAACTCCTCGTATATAGGGCCGATACTTACAGCGAGGGTGCGGCCTCACAGGCGTCGCAATCCCTAGGAGCGTGGCTCTATTCTCGCCCTATGCAAGCTAAGGAATGGTCTGGATTGCGCAAAATTATCCAAAGACTTCGCAAACAAACACGTTGGCAAGTGTACGTCCGCGTATTGCCCGTCGTGTTTTTTGCCGTGATCCTTGTGGGCACGTTTGGCACCATCGCCTTTACTGGGTACGAGGCTGCCCAATTGGTGTCCAACGAACGGAACGAATCGACCTACTTGTTAGAGACTCTGCGCCAAAAAGCCATCATTGAAACCTTGAGCTTAGAAGCTCGCCGAAGCGACTTTGTGTTGGGCGCAGCGTTGCCGACTGAAGTTTCTGCCTGTGAAGAATGGTCCACTGAAATGCTACGGATGGATTACTTGGTGGGTGTGGCCTTGATTGGCAACATCTCCGAGGCTGGAGGACGCCAAGCGCAGTTTATGAGTTTTGTGGATTCGTTGAGCGGGCCGGTGAATGATAGTCGCCTGCAAACCTGGTTTGCCAACCACAGCCAAGACTTTCAAGGTGGATTTGCCACCGAACACTCGCCTGTGTTGTCGTACGAAAGCCAATGGCATCCCACCTATATTTTCCCTCCTGTATTGATCGAAGAAGTGCGAGGCCGCTCTCAGGCTTCTGCTGGCGGCGAATTGGCTGCGTTGTTGCCCGTGATGGTCAGCGCACCAGCCGGCGATGGTGAGGATTCTTCGTCACTAGAGGTGGTCTACTTCTTGAGCCTGAATCGAATGTTGACGGACATCCTCCGCGATTCAGAAATGGTCGTTGCCAGCAAAACTTGGTGGAGTGTGGTCGACGGCGATGGCCGGGTTATTGATACCGCCGATGGCGTGCTCACCGTGGGAAGTTTGTTGGAAAACCAGCACCGCGTAAATGGGGAAGGGCCCTTTGCGGTTGCTTCCGGTTCGGACATTGTTGGTCATTGGCAACTGGGACGCTATTGGGGAGAATCACTTTTTGGATCAGGCTTAAACCAATGGGTTGTGACCGCAGGTCAGTCTCCTGAATTTCCTATGGCGATACTCGTTGGCCACGAGGCAAGTGGATTACGAACCACAACCTTGCGCTACATAGCCGCTACTTTAGGGGTCGCCTTGTTGGCCTTGGCGTTAGCGATCGTCGGCGTTACCAGAGTTGTTGGTGGCATCTCGACCCGGTTGAAAAATCTTTCGCACAATATGGAAGAAGTGGCTAAAGGCGACTATACGCGCCGGATACCATCGACCAAAGACGACGAGGTGGGGCGCCTGATTACCTACTTCAACCAGATGGCTAGCAGTCTCACCGAAACCCAAAAAGAATTGCGCAAAAAAACAATCCACCTGGAAGCTGCGTTGGAAAACCGGCGCAATCTTGATCGTGGCAAAGACGATTTCTTGGTGTTGATTTCGCATGAAGTGCGCACGCCATTGACTGCTATTATGGGCGGTGTGAACATCCTTAAAAGCATGGTTGGCAGGACGACCGGGGTTGAACACGACCTGCTCGAAAAAATGAATGTTGTTGAGGTTGTTGAAATCATTGAAAGCAGTGGTGAACGGCTACATAGTTTCATGAACGACGCTATCCAAATGACCTCGATTCAGTCCAGTGATAAGCAGCTCGCTCTTTGTCCGACCGCCGTCAATAGTTTGGTGGAAATGGGCCTGTGCGGCGTCCGCGAAGTCGCCCAGATGCGTGGTATTGAAGTGGTCAACGCGTTGGCTGACGAAGATGCTTGGCAAGTGCTCTGCGATGAACGCGTGATGAAATTGGCGTTCGAGAAAATTCTCAAAAACGCGGTCGAGCACAACTATGGAAATGGCCGTGTGGTGATTCGGGAAGTGGACGGCGTGCAAGGGGCTGGTCATGTTTCGGAGTTGGCAAGAGCCGAAGATAATCATCGTCTGATGTCGCAAGAATCTTTCATGGCCTACTCTAACTTGGGTATCACATGGCGCATTATTGAAGTCTTCAATACGGGCGATGCGATCCCGGCTGAGAGGCGTGAAGCGCTCTTTGGCAAATTTGAAATTGTAGGGCGCATTGAACATCACCAGCGCGGCTCTGGTTTGAGCCTGCCCATCGCACAATCGGCGGTTCAAAATCACGGCGGGAGAATCTTTGTGCACAGCGCTAAGCTGCAAGGCAATTCATTCTTCATTATGTTGCCTACTGTAAATACCGCCGATCTTTCGCCGCAACAGCTGAGCCGCTCCACTCGATCCAGGTTGACGCGGACTGTTTGATCCTTCGATCTTGCCGGAATCCTTCTTTGCAACGATGATGTTTCTTCGACAACTTCAACTCTAACGACGAGGCTCGTACGTGCTGCGTTCCCTTTTTTTGGTTTGGGTCATAGCGACCTGCGCTCCGATGCTGGTCACGGCAGCGCCACCGGTGGTGTATTTTGAAGCCGAGAGTCCGGCCGGGTGGGCGGTGGCTGAAGAGTGCAACCAGATCTGGCTAGCTGAGGGTGAAAATCTCCTCGCGGAGCTCGTGGGCCCTACTGCCAGTACCGATTCGGTCAGGTGTTTGGTTCTGGACACACCTACCTTTCACCGTGTTTTCGGTGGTCGCTTGCCAGAGTGGGGGGTCGGAATTGCTTTGGGCAACGGCCGAGTTGTGGGCTTGGATTATTCGCGACTGTCTGCCGTGGGGCGTGGCGTACGAGAGGTGTTTTTGCACGAGATGGTGCACGCGTTGCTCTTTCAAGCTGCCGAAGGCAATCCTATACCCGCCTGGTTGCATGAAGGCGCGGCGATGCACTACGGCGGAGAATGGCGTTTTGTTGACACTGTGACTCTCGTCTTGGAAGGCTATGTGCCGGACCTTTCGCGTCTGCAAGGCTCCTTCCCGAGTTCTACTCAGCTTGCCCAACGCGCCTACGGCACGAGCCTTATCGCGGTCGACCGATTGGTGAAAAAACATGGGCCTGACGTGATCGGTAAGTTAGCGGCAGAGACCCGGCGGCAGAAAAGTTTTGCGAATGCGTTCGAACATGTCACCGGGGAAACGGAAGGAGTTTTTGCGGCCTCGTTTGCCGCCAACATGCGGCTCCAATATGGGTGGCTAGTTATGGTGACTCGCTGGCCAGTGATGTTTGTATTGCTCGGTATTCTGCTCTTGGTTGGCGGCGCTCGTAAGATCTTGCTCTCGCGCCGCAGACTCGCCGAAATGGCGGACGATGAGGACGAATGAGCTGTCGAAATGGGCCTTGCAAAGTGCCACACAAGTGCCTGTCCAACCTTTCCGCCTGCCCGCTTTAAACTAATATTTCAGTCATTTCAGTTCTCCAATACGGTTTTTATACTGGATCTGGATAGCACAATAAAGCCTCTAATTGACCAATTGGGGCCAGTGATGCCGTGTTGCGCACGTGTCGTGGCTTAAAGTTGATTGTGCCGGTCTTCGATTATGGCTCGCTGGCACTCTGGTTGCACCTTCCGTCCAGAAGAGAGTGGTCACGAACATTATCTTAAAGAGGCGCAACGTGAAGATCCTGACCCCCAAAATTATGATATTATTGATTATGAACGCGGTCCTGTGGGCCGGGTCTGCCGTGGCGCAAAACGTTGATTACAACTTTCACTGGTCACCAAGCCCTATCATCGACGGCTACGGGATTGTTCGCCCTGAAGCGGTCGCCTATGAAGTCTATGTGCGTACCGGCAGCGCGTCGGATCAATTGCTCGCGACAGTGAACGACACGACATTCGTCTTGTCAGCTTCGCCTGGTGTTGCTCACCGGTTATCAGTGCGCGCGGTGGATGGCGAAGGGCGGACGTCGGTCATGAGCCCGTATTCAGATCCCATCTATTTCGAGTCTGAAGAAGAAGACAATCGTAGCGTACCGGGTGTGCCGACGACCGCGGAGTTGGGACCAAACTATCCGAATCCGTTTAACCCAGAGACACGTGTTGTCTATGGTGTGCCGATGGGCACCACGGGGGATGAGCCAATGAGTTTGGCGATATACAATATCCAGGGCCAGTTGGTGCGCCGTTTGGAAGTCGACAAATCGCCGGGTTGGCACGAAGTGGCGTGGGATGGCAAAGATGAATCCGGCGTTGTGGCTTCCACTGGAATGTACTTGACCCGCTTTATGGTGGGGACAATGGCAACCACTGCCAAAATGACCATGGTCAAATGATCGGCTAACTACCTTTCCCAATCGGACCTTATTGCTTACTTTAGCCCCTCGTATTGTGCACGAGGGGCTTTGCTTTGTTAAGGATTACGATGACCGAGATTGAATCTGGAGGGCCATCCCTCATCAAGTTGGGTAAGTTAGCCAATACCAAGGAATTTGATAAACTCGAAGAGCTCTGGCCAGAGGCTTTGCAGAACCCCGATTACACATGGCGAGAGTTGGCTCCAATTGCTGGCCAGGTAGGCCGTCAGGCGGCAGTGGACCGCGCGGAACCCCTGATGATCGCCCTGGTTGGTCATGTTGAAAAAAAAGATGGTGCTGAAATAGCCCTCGAAGTCGTCTTAGAGGCAGCGACCCAACTGCCGGATGGCAAAAAACTGCTCGACCTGATGAAGCGCCTCTACACTACGGCCTACCCAGATTTTCTTGAATTGCCAGACTTGCTGAGCCTGATCTTGTCGAGTGACGATGGTCTCGCTGAGGCGGTCAAAACCATCGCCATTTACTTGCAATTGCAAGAAGGCGCCTTTGCCATCGAAAACAGTTATTTGGTGCCAGGATTGGTGACCGCAGTCAACGGCGAAACTGGCGTGATCAGTTTCCGGTTTGACGACCGCCGCGCCGAATTTGGAATGGAAGAAGTGCGGACATTGCGTCCGAAACCGGCCGACGATTTTGCCGGTATGCTTTTGTACCAAACCGAAAAACTGCGCGATTTGGCCCGCGACGATTCGGTAGCATTTGTAAAGACGGCGCTGCGCTCCAATCGCGATGGCCGCATCATGTACAAAGAGCTCAAAGGCCACATCGTTCAGTTGATGGACGAAAAAGGCTGGAAGAGCTGGTGGGTGAAAGCAAAGCCGGCTCTTAAACGTGATGATATGATTGGGATGAGCGCCGGCAGCCAACCGTCATTCCGCCTCTTGCGACAAGCCGACAAATACGAAGACCGTTTGCGTCGCGAATTTGATTTCTCCAAAACATCGCTGAAAAAACTGATGCGGGTTATGTCGTATCTGGATGAAGTCACAAAGGGCAAAAATACTCACCGCGATGATGAGTTGTTAGCTCATTTTGGCAACGGAGCGGCAAAAGTCGCTGTTGCGGTTTTGAAAGAAGACCCCGGCTTGGCCTTGGCTGGCTTGGCCTTGCACGCTGAAGTGGCGGCTACAGGAGTGGCCGTGGCGCGCCCAAACCCCAAAGCGTGTGCCCAGGTTGTTAAACGGATCGATGACTTCGGCGAGTTGACGCGAAACCTGCCCGAGTCGCTCTTGCAAAGAGTCTTGATCTACGTTCGTACTTCCATGCCTGAAGGTTGGGGTGCGGTATGGGCGGCAGTATTGTTGCGCGCCGGCAAACGTTTGTGCGATTCGATCACTCGTGGCTTGATTGATGGCGGACAGATTGACGCGCTGAAAGCGGCCTTGATCAAAACGGTAGATCGGCCGACGTCTAGCCCTGACTTGATGGGATGGATGTGGCGCAACCGCTTCACGACCGGCGCGGCTTCGCAACTCTTGCTGAAGTTTGAAGAGTTGCCCGAATCTCGCGTGGCTGACGCGATGTTCAATTTGCTGGATTCCATTGGCAACTTGTATGGCATGTCTCTCGATGAAAAACATTTGATCGTGCTCGAGAGCATACGGGCCTCGCTGGCCACTCAAAACAATCGACCGTTGTTGGGTATCATTGACAACGCCGATCGCCAAGAAGCAATCCGGTTGAAAGAAGTTCTGGAAACAAATCACGGCCTGAGCCCGGCGCAGCGCACTCAACTGTTAGGTTATTTGCGCAGTAAATATGGCGACATCTTCATCGAAATCACCCGCGAATGGGAAGATGCTGCGATCATTTATACAACCGAAGCGGGTTTGCGAACTTACCAAGAAGCGCTCAATCATATTATTCAGGAAGAAATCCCTGAAGTGGCCCAGCAGATTGGTGAAGCGGCAGCCCACGGCGATTTGTCCGAAAATGCAGAATACACCGCGGCCTTGGAAAAACGTGACCAACTGGCCAGCCGGGCCACGCGCATGGAATCCGAGCTGTCGAGCGCCAAAGTGATCAATCACGAAATGGCCGGTGGCGATTTTGTCAATGCTGGCACTAGGGTGACGGTTCGGTCTAATAAATCCGGTGCTGATGAGGTGTACACTTTCTTGGGACCTTGGGATACCGACGTTGAGAACAAGGTTCTGAATTATCAGGCGCCCTTGGCTATGGCCTTTATGGGAACAAAAGTCGGCGACACGGTGACTTTTGGTGAAGAAGTAGACAAGCGTGACTGGGAAGTTTTGAAGATAGAGCCGGCAATCTAGCGCTCGCCTGAGTTCATCTCAGTTTGCAGTGGCCGCGGTAGGAATATTTTTCCTGCTGCGGCCATTTTTTTGCGCCCCTGAAGCCCTTTTGGTCAGCAGTTGAAGAACCGCCAATGCTCATTAATCCGTACTAAGTACTTAAGAAACCACTTATTAAGACATCCGGATTAACTTATCCCAGAGGGCATGTGTCTTGCGTGTATGGCTTGCACAGATCCGTGCGGGCTCGGCAAGAGCACCGTATTTACCGTAGGCGCGAGACCACTGGGAGCCAGGATGGCGCAGGTCAAAACCAAACGATTAGGCCAGATTCTGGTCGATGCGGGCATCATTACCGAAGAAAAACTGGATATGGCGTTGCAAGAGCAGCGGCAAACCGGCGAAAAACTTGGTATGGCCATGCAGCGCCTGGGTATTTGTTCTGAAAAGGAAATTGCCAAGGTTCTGGCCGGTCAAGCCGGTGTGGAATGCGTCGAGCTGTCCGCGGTGGAAGTCGATGCCAATGCTTTGGCGCTCGTTGCCCGCGATTTCTCCGAACAACGGTCCATTTTGCCGTTGAGCTTGGCTGGCAGTACCTTGCGAGTGGCTATGGCGAATCCGCTGGATTTGCCCACTACCGACGAACTCTCGCGCATGACGGGCAAATATATCGAAGTCGTCCATGCGCCCGAAAGCGAAATCAAAGACGCCTTGGTGCGCCATTACGGTGTGCAGACCGACGAATGCAACGAAGTTCCGGTATTGATCGAGAACGCGCGCAAGGCCCTGGCCAGTGGCCTTAAACTTGACGAGGCCGACTCGCCCTTCATCCGCCTGGTGGACATGCTCATCCGCCGCGGAGTGGCCGAAGGCGCTACAGACATTCATATAGAACCTGAAGAAAAAGTACTGCGCTGCCGCTACCGTATCGACGGCAGCTTGCATCAAGGTGCGATTTTGCCTCAGGAATTGCAGAGCATCGTTATCGCTCGCATCAAAATTATGGCCGAGTTGGACATTTCCGAAAACCGGGTCCCCCAAGACGGCCGAATCTCCTTTGACACTGGCCGCAAGAAAGTGGATTTGCGAGTTTCTTCGTTTCCGACGATCCATGGCGAAGGCATCGTTTGTCGTGTGCTCGACAAAGAAGCGCTGATGGTTGGCCTTGATCGTTTGGGCATGCCTGAAATCATGGGGCAACAATTCCGTCGCGATATTGCCAAACCCAATGGCATCATTCTCGTCACCGGGCCAACGGGTTCCGGAAAGACGACGACGCTGTATTCGGCGCTTACGTTCTTAAACACACCCGATACCAAGATCATCACCTTGGAAGACCCGGTCGAATACGAACTGCCGGTGATCAACCAAGCCCAAATCAATACCTCCAAAGGATTCACTTTTGCCAAGGGTCTGCGCGCCATTTTGCGACAGGACCCAGATATCATATTGGTCGGCGAGATCCGCGACGTTGAGACGGCCCAGATGGCTATCCGCGCGGCTCTGACTGGTCACCTTGTGTTCAGCACCTTGCACACCAACAGCGCCGCTGGCGCGATTCCACGACTTTTGGATATGGGCATCGAACCGTTCCTGCTTTCGGCGACTCTGGTGTCGGTGGTTGCCCAACGCCTGGTGCGCACTCTGTGTAAAGAGTGTGGGGCGCCAGCTGAGCCAGATCCGAGTGAGTTGGCGACTCTGGGTTTGGAAGCCGAAGCATTTGCTGGATTGAACACACGGCACGGCGCGGGCTGTTCCCTGTGCCGCCAATCTGGCTTCCGCGGGCGTATGGCCATTTTTGAACACCTGTCCATCGACAAGAATATACGGCGCATGGTCGCTGCTGGAGCAGATGGGGCCACCATTGCCGACGAAGCTGACCGCCAGGGCCAACGCAGCCTGCGCGATGACGCCCTCGAAAAATACAAAGACGGCCTCACCAGTCTCAGCGAAGTGTTGAAGGTGGTCGGATGAACGAGTACCGCTACAACGCCATCACCGTCAATGGGCAGACCGTGACTGGCGTGCGTCAGGCCGTTGACGCCGAAGAACTGGCGCGCGAATTGATGAGTCAGGGCCTCGTTGTGTTGGGCACGTCCCGCACTTTCGGCGCCCTGGGTAAAATGTTTTCGCCGGGCCACCGGAAAGCCCGCAAAGAACTGAAAGAATTCACCCAGCACATGGCAACGTGCTTGGCTGCCGGTGTCACTGCCGTCTCGGCGATCAGTGAATTCCAATCCACGACCACGGGCTTTTTTAACGAAGTTCTGGGCGACATCAAAGGCGATGTCAGCAGCGGCACCCAACTGGATGAAGCGTTTTCGCGTCACCCTGAGCTGTTCGGACCAGTCTTTTTGGCCTTAGTATCAGCTGGACAAAACTCGGGCGGGCTGGACGCAGCCTTTGAAGAGTTAGTGGCTTACCTCGAGTGGTCCGAAGACCTGAAGGGTCAAACGACTCAAGCGTTGATCTACCCAGCGATGTTGCTCACGGGAATTTTGGGTCTTTTTCTACTAATGATGCTCTATGTGATGCCGCGCTTCGCAGAAATATTCAATGACTCCAACTTCGAATTGCCGGCCTTGACGGTCTACGTTATGTCCGGCGGCGAATTCATGGTCACCTGGTGGTGGGCGATATTCGG
>JBLIOK010000050.1:0-11557 GCA_047639735.1 Candidatus Krumholzibacteriia bacterium
CGCAATCAACACTGATACCGCTGGTTGGGACCACCATAATTGCTCGGTTTTCTCCCAACAGCAAATGGATTGCGGTGACCCACGCCGCCCAACTTTCTCGGGTGAGTGTGACGGGCGGTAATCTCATCAAAATTTGCGACGCTGAAAACCCGCGCGGACTAGATTGGGTCGACGAAAAGACCATCGTCATCGCGTCCAGTTTTGCCGGGCCGTTGGATTTGGTTTCGGTTGAATCGGGAGAGAAAAAACAATTGACCGAATCGGGAGACCAGGAACGCAGCCATCGCTGGCCAAGCGTCATACCTGGTACACGCAAAGTCCTTTTTATGACCCACTTTACTGGACGCGACTATCAAGATTCGGACATTGAATCGGTCGATGTTGACACGGGTGAGCGCAAGGTCGTTTACAGCGGCGGCAGCTACCCTCAATATTCACCAACTGGGCATATTCTCTTTGCCAAAAACTCCAGCATATTTGCCGTCAATTATGACCTCAAAAGCCAAACCACCTCGGGACTAGCCATCCCGGTACTGGACAATGTTCTGACTCGTGTGGCTGACCAAGAACTCGATGACGGTTCGGCTCAATTCACGTTCGACCAAACGGGCAACATGCTCTATCGCCACTTCGATATTCAAAAACAAGCGCAGTCAAGGCTGGCTTGGCTCGACCTTGAGTCTGGCGAGGTCGAAACCTTCGGTGAGGTGAACATCTATGGATCTCTGGTGATTTCTCCGGACGGCAATTTTATCGCCTACCGCCGTGGCGAGGGCGCTGATTCAGAAGTTGTGGTTCTCAACTTAATCTCCGGCTCCAATCTCGTGATCTCTGATCGAAAAGGTATGAAGTATGGTGGTGCCTGGTCACCAGATAGCGAACACTATTATTGGGCCGCCGCTAACCTATTAGGCACTGGATTTGAAATTCTCAAAGCCCACCGCCAAGGCGGTTCAGCGCCAGAAGCCATTTACACCATGGCCAACACTTCTTACACGAGTGATATCACGCCTGATGGGCGGTGGCTTTTCATGTTTGTCTACACAACCAACAATGAATGGGAAATCAACTACATCGATCTCACAAACCCTGACACGCCAGCAATCCCTTACCAAAGCGGGCCCGGCGAGCAGAGTTCATATGGGCTTGATCCAACTGGAAAGTTTGTCCTCATCAACGATTCCTCGTCCAGTATCGACCACTTGTTTTTAACACGCTTTCCAGACACTGGAGACCGCTGGAGCATCGGCACCGACGGCAGGGATTACGACGAATACCACTGGGCGCCTGATGGCAGCGGCATTTACTTACGGAATAGCCAAACCTTAGACTTTTTGCCCGTGAGTTTGGGCGAAAGTATCGAAATTGGAAACACATTCAAATTCGTTGTTGCAGAACCAGGCATCAGTCAAAAAGACACAAAAAAAATGAGTTTCCACCCCGATGGCAAACGAGCGATCATCTTGATTCCAGAAACAAGTAGTGATTCGGAAAACAGAGCTGAAGTCATTCTGCAAACCCATTGGTTTGCAGAAGTCGAACGGATCATGAACCGCAATTGATCTTAGTTTTGAGCGACTTTGCCCCGCGACCGCAACAAGATATCTGCGATCACGACCAGTAAAATCAAGATCAGCAAGATCCAGAAAAATTCTTCCGTGAGCACCGCGGCCACAAAGGTTGCGGCTTGGATTCCACCGAGCAGCGCCAATCTTGGGTGAAAATGCACACCAGCCAAAGTCGTGGTCAACGCCAACATAAGCAGCGCCATCAATCCGCTAGTCTCTGCAGCGAGCGTTTCCGCATTCTGCAAAAAGAACACCAACAAAAGCCCGGCAATGAGAGTCAACCAGTGAAAAGCCTGGCGACCAAAGTGCCCTTTCGCCGACTCGCCCGATTCAGCCGCATGGCGCCAGGCAAGACCAACACTGATGCCACCACTGACCACCGACATCGCCACCCAGTACAAGAGACCATATTTGACGGAATAATCCATGATCGCTACGCCGCCCAAGGACAGCACCACAAGAAAGATGAAAACGCTGCGGCTCATGGGATAGTTGCGGCGCCCTTTTAGGTCATCAATAGAGTTAGTCATACGGCTCCTCATATTCAAACTGTTGAAGTGGACACTCTTCATATCAACATTTCCAAATGCCGTCAAGGGCGCGCGAAAAAATCATCCCGAATTGACAGATTTGCTAGCTTAAGTGATCTTATCAGTATGCTCACTATCAGCACCCCTTAAAAATTGAGAACGTTGTGCAAAAACGCACCTTTTTTGCCTTGATGTTGGTCATCGGCACCTGCTTCGGTAGCCAAATGGCAAGCGGTCAAGAAGACTCGTCTCCTTGGTCGGGGCAAACAGTCGTCATCACCGGAGCCAACCGGGGCTTGGGCCTGGAACTCGCGCGCCAACTCCACGCTGCAGGCGCCCAGGTGATCGGCACCGCCCGTAAGCCCGAAGCCGCCGAAGAATTGCGTAAGATCGGCGTGCGCGTCGAACAATTGGATGTCGCCGATGCCGCAAGTGTTGCAGCCTTGGCTGAACGACTCGGCGATATGAAGATCGACGTCTTGATGAACAACGCCGGCATCATGCCGCAGCGCGTTCAACCATCGGGTGTGGACTTGGAATTGATGGAGCGCGTCTTGGCCGTCAATACGACTGGCCCCTTGAGGGTGAGCTTGGCTTTGATGCCAGCGATGCGCCGGGGCGAGGGCAAAATGATCATGAACATGTCCAGTGGCCTGGGCAGCATCACCAACAATACTAATGGTGCCTTTGCAGACTATCGGGCCAGCAAAGCTGCTTTGAACATGATCAGTCGCTCGCAAGCCGCTGAATTGGCGCCAGAAGGCTTTATTGTTGTGTCCATGAGCCCCGGCTGGGTTCGCACCGACATGGGCGGCGACCAGGCCAACCTCAGTCCTGCTGAAAGTGTTGAAGGAATTCTACGGACCTTGGCAGGATTAGAAGCCAGTCAATCCGGTGGCTATTTCAATCACGACGGCAGCGAACTGCCATGGTGAAATAGCCATGCGCGACCTCACACCAGTCGAATTGCGCAAGCACCTCGACAATTGCGAAACCGAACCTTTGGTGCTGGATGTCCGCGAACAGTGGGAATATGACATTTGCCACTTACCGGGTTCGATTTTGGTGCCAATGGGAAAAATCACGACGGTGGCCCACACCTTCGCGACCGACCGTGAGACCGTGGTCATTTGTCACCACGGAATTCGCAGTCGGTCGGTGTGTGAGTACCTGGAGCAGGTTGGATTGACTCAGGTCATTAATCTTGCAGGCGGCATTGCTGCCTGGTCACAAGATGTGGACCCTACACTCGCTACGTATTAACGCAGGTCGGTTAGCGATAGAGAGCCTTGATTGCGCCCCACTCTTGGAATTCGGACGCCACACTTCCCAGATCAAAATCGCCACGAATTTCGCCCATGATAAAAACGTCGGAATGCACGTTGATATAGACGTTGCCAGCCTTCAGTTCTATCACTTGAGCAGGAGTGATGTCCCACGTCCCGGACTTGTTCGGGCCCAAGTCAAGGTTGTGATGCCGTATGTCGTCGACACCGTGAAAATGAGCCCCCGTTTCAAAGCCCTGCAGGTTGCCGATCGCGGCAACATAGGCAACTTCCGTCTCTTCATCATTGAGAGTCAACGTTGCAGAACCGGTGCCCGATGATCCGGTGCCGGCGGCTGGACCGTCTATTGTCGTGGTGAAGACCATCTCGGCCGTAGCCCCAGAGGCAAAGACTGCTAACGCTAAAAGAGACCCAATCAATAGTCGGAACATATCAGTGACCTTCTACGGGTTGATGAACAATGATAAAAAAGTAACTATAGAATTGTAAGTCCGAATCCAATTATTCGCACCCTGCCTACCAAACGCCGGCACCGAATTCAACGGCATAGCCGATGGATTCCCAATTGAAAATGCCCTTGTTTTTGACGCCTATGCGCATACCCCAAAAGTCAGTGCCCAGTGCGGTCAAGAACTTCAAGGGCGAGTGATTCATGTTGACCCGAAATTTGACTCCCGTTTCTGTCATCATATCAGTGTGGACTTCACCGAAGTCATCTTCATCCCACTCCCAGCCCACCGCAAAATAGCCGTCAACCCAGCGAGAGGCGCTCGAAGTGTAGAGAACGTTCCACGATATGTCGCGGAGGTTTTTGTCCTTCAGGTAGATTCGGTTAACAAACCAACCTCCTGCTACTGGGTCCGAAACGTTTTTGACGATCAGGAGCGGAAACGCAAAAGACAACCCACCCGTTGACTTCCTCGATCCGTAGTTTAAGCCGTCCCAACGGAACGCGATTGACAACGAATTGATGAATCTTTCTTCATCCATCCAGCGCACCACCGACCGCAGGTCGGAAGCCGACATGACTTCTGGCCAATCTTCATCGCCCTTGTCGTCGACGAAGGGCAGAAGCTTGGGTTCTGCCTCAGTGTCGACATCGCTCGGCCGCGGAAAGGGACGCAACTCATAAATCGCGTTTTCAGGAGCGTATTCACCATCAACCGTAAAGGGTTCGCGCAAGGGAGAATCCGTTGGCAACGGCGGAAAAACGCGACCATTCAAGAGGCGGGTTTTCGCCATCCAAGCTTGAAAACTGCCGCTGTAAAGTCCGCCACCACGCATGATGTCACGTATTCCCCAAGCGTCATTGATGCGACGATTCACGTCAAAAGTTGGCGTATAAATACCGTCATGATTTTTGTCGGTGCAACTGGCGTGTTTGCCTTCTTCAACCAGAATAGTCATAGGAAACTCGGTATACTCGTCAGTCACGAGAGTATTGTCGTACCACAACAAACCATGAGCCTTGGCGATTGTGCGTTCGACATAGATGGCGTAGTGCTGAACCTCGCAACCTTCGCAATGATGGATAAAAATCTTAAAGTAAGTCGCTTCAACATCGTGCTTATGTGCGCCCAGTCCTTCTTCGGATGGGTAATAGAAAAAATAGTCCAAATCAATTCCGACCAATTCACCCAAATTGATCTCCGTATCGATCCTCTCAGGATCCTCGTGCACGACCACCTTGGATTTGTTTTCCCGATTTAGCAACGTGCGTATCCGATAATAAACGAGGGGCGCGTCTGCTGCTTCTTCAAACGGGAAATTCGTGGGCATGCGAATATCTTTTCCACGTGCTCCACCGACATTAGGTTCATCTGGGGAGTACCACAAAATAGGACCGCAATAAGCAGCTAATTCACGGTAGGTCATCAGAGAGTCTGCCCCTGACCAAATCATCTGATATCCTTGCTCAATCTGGCAGCACTCGCTAGCTGCGGCGGTGTTTGCAGTCAACCCAAAACTCATCATTAATAGTCCAAGGCCAATAAGAGTCTTCATACGCCGCTCCTAATTCCAGATGGATTTACGCTGAGGTAATGGTATATTGGCCGAAACTTCATACTGTGTCAATTTCGCTCTGTTTTATCGCCGTTATTCTATTTCGAGAGGTTTGATATGAAACGCGCCACACGAACGCTGGCTGTATTTTTTGTCCTCGCTTCATTGCTCTTTCCCGTGAGCGTGTTTGCTCAAGATGCGGCTGACGATTCAGCAGTCTCACTTGAGAAAGGCCGGGTTGCCTTAGACGGCATAACCGAAATTGTCGTGGATTACCGCCAACATCGCGCGGCGATGACTAACGCTTCGGCTGAAGACAGCCTGGTGCTCGAGCTCCAAATTGACGCTGTGATCGAAAAATTTATTGCGGAACTGCCTAACGTTGCCTCCCTCTATCCCGTCGAGGCCGCCAACGACAGCGAGCGATCTCTCCAAACCGATATCGAATTTCTTTTTACCGATGTGAATGCAAGCCTATGGGAACTCATCGCAACCAAGCGTAATTTCATTGACCGACTGCGGGCGCAACGCATGCAATCAGCACCTTCTGAGCGCGGCGCGCTGGAGTTTTCAATTGCGCTGCTAACCGACCAACTCAATCGCCTGACGTCCTATGTGCCGCAACACCTCAAAGCCCAACAGGCAATGGGCCACGACCTGACCGAGCCAACGGCAACTTACCACACGCTCCTGGATGAACGCGCCGACGAAACGGTGGGACGCATCATGCTGAGTGGTGAACGTATAATGGGATTGCAAGCGCAGTTAAAAGATCAAGCCGGAGATGCCGACCTCTCCTTGTTGCTCACCACGACCAATAACGTGCTCAGTAACAATGTCGCGAGCCTTGAATTGCTCACCAACTTGATGGACGAAGAAGATTTGGCCACGACAGAATACCGCGCGTTGCTGATCACGGTCTCACAAGATATCGCCGCCGGCCTGCTCAACACCAAAGTCATTGCCACACTGGCTCGCCGTGCTTGGCAAAGCACCACTGGCTGGCTCAAGTCCAATGGCGCCGCCTATCTCATAAAAATTCTTGTTTTTTCTATTATACTTTTTGTGGGACGCTTGCTGGCTAAACTCGTGCGCAAAGCCGTTCGTACCAGCCTTGATCGCGCGCGCATAAACATCTCCCAACTGCTGAAACGCACCATCGTTTCAACCGCCTATAATATGGTTTTTGCGCTAGCGACAATGGTCGCACTCACTCAACTCGGTATCGACCTTGGGCCTCTGCTAGCTGGTTTTGGTGTTATTGGATTCATTTTGGGCTTTGCGATGCAAGACAGCTTGTCGAATTTCGCATCTGGCCTGATGATCCTTTTCTACCGCCCCTATGACGTGGGTGATTTGGTGGACATCAGCGGCGTCTTCGGCAAAGTCGAAAACATGAGCCTGGTTTCAACGAGCATCCTCACCTTGGACAATCAAAAACTCATCGTGCCCAACAGCAAAATTTGGGGCGACGTGATCAAAAACGTTACCGATCAAAATATACGAAGAGTGGACATGGTTTTTGGCATCAGCTACAGCGATGACATCCCACAAGTTGAAGGTATTTTGGAAGACATTCTGAGCAAACACGACATGGTTCTGGAAAATCCAGAATCCATGGTGAAGCTGCACAAACTCAATGATTCGTCAGTTGATTTCATCGTGCGGCCTTGGGTCAAGACCGCCGACTATTGGGACGTGTATTGGGATGTGACTCGCGAAGTGAAGATGCGATTCGACGCCGAGAGTGTCTCGATACCATTCCCACAACAAGATGTTCATCTGCACACAGAGCCCCAAAATTTGCAAATGGCGGCAAACTCTAGCGAGGCCCCTGCAAACTCGGAGCACACTAAAAACTACCAGGTCACTGAAGCGCCGGATGCGGACGGCGAAGCCTAGAGAGGAGCGGCGTAACCCACCGTCCACTCGAGGTTGTCAGCGCTGCCCAACTCATGAAAACGCACGTTGAGCCCAGCGAACCAGTTTTGATAGACGAACTGCTTCACACCCAAGCGCTGATAGATGACAGGCAAACGACCTTCGACATCTTTGTAGAATAATTTGTACCCCAAGTGGACGATCACATGGGTACGATTCGCAATCATTTCGAACCCAGCAAAAGCAGCTAACTCATAGTTGTCGATGGCATTGCTTTCCGGGTTGGTGCCATTCTTGAGGCCCTCCAAGAAAATCAAATCGGCGACGGATTCGTCATAGCCAACGTCCAGGCCAAATACGTAGCGCGCTTTATGACTGAAGCTTCGCCCCGCCCCTAAGGTCATATTGCCCACCATATAATTCCTGTTCAAATAGATATCGCGCAACTCGGCGTCTTGAAGTTCATGAGTCAAGTTGCGCTTGCCCACGGAACCCGTGACTGTCAGATCCCAAGATTTGTCATAGCGTCCAATGTCGCGAACTGTCGGTAACTTCGCTGGTGGGCTGGTGGCGTATTTGGCGAAAAGTATCGGGCCAATTTGGTTCAGGCCATGATTGGGACGTTGGGTGCCGCCATTTGAAAAGTGAGTGCCGCTGAATCCACCAATCACAGACCATTGCTTAGCAAATTGGTATTCGGCATTGGCACCGACTTCAATATGAACCGAACGACCCAAGCCCATTGCCATATTGGCGGGATTGTTCACGGGATCATAAGATTCCCAGTTGTTAGTAAAACCAAAATTGAGCCCAACATTGAAGGTCCATCGATTTTTGCGGGCCACCGGCCACTCAAAAAATCCATAGAGAGAAGTGGGCGTGCCCAATTCTTCGTCATTGTCGTAACTCGAACCATAAAAGCCGATACCGTACTTCGGCATGTTGTAAACATGGTGCCAATCGCGGCGACCATCCGTTTGCCAACCAAATTCAACCCGACCAGACTGAAAGCTGTCGATGGGCTTGCCAGCTTGATTTTCGCCATTTAAGAAATCATTGGTGCCCAGCACTGAACCGGCCTGATATGCCCCGCGTATAAATGTTGTCGTCTTGTCCTCTTCTTCAGAGGAGTCTTCAGCGCGCACAACCGCGGCATTGAGAGAAGCGAATAGCACGAGCAAAAATGCCGCATTTAGAATAAATGTTTTCGATTTTAAATAGGCCTTAATCATCGCAATTCACCTTTGCAAAAATCCATCTGCATGCCACGAATTTTGGGTTTAAAATCCCCTAGCGAATATAAACCGTTTTTTAGCAGATGGAAAAGCCAATTCTCTGTCTGCACCCGATATTGATTTCCAGCGTCCCTTGGCACAACTTTCTAGCTAAGCAATGCCATTTAAATTGATCCGGAGATTGCGACATATGCGCTCATCAGTAACAAGACCCCTCTTTACCTCATTGGTATGCCTAGTAGCTATCACCTTGTGGCTCGCACCCACGGCCAATAGCGCCGAAGAGACCAAATGGTCTCCTCCAGACCCATCTCAAGCCGAGAAAGACTGGATCTTACTCACTTCCGGCGAATGGTTGTGGGGAACCATTGATTTGATGAGGGACGAATCGCTATCTTTTGACAGCGAAGAATTGGACGATCTCACCATTGATTGGGATAAAATTGTCGAAATCCGCTCTGCGCGGATTTTGACCTATGTCATGCGCAATGGTTCCATGGTTACTGGAACTTCGGCGCTGAAAGGCCCAACACTCCTGATCACCTCAGCCAACGGCCTAAGCGAGGTGCCGCGGGGTCGCATCTATACCATCTTGGAAGGCGAGCCCACCGAATTGAATTTCTGGTCAGCCAAACTCGGGGCAGATGTGAGCATTCGCACGGGGAACACCAACCAATATGATGTGGGCACGCGGGTATCGCTCAAGCGAGAGGCCTCACGCTCGCGCATTGATCTGCGGTATCAATCAAATTTCAGCGAGAGAGACAGTGTCTCAACGGTAGACAACCAACGAACCAGCGTGGAATGGAAGGTCTTTCTTTCGCGGTTGTTCTTTCTCACGCCACTCAAAGCCGAATATCTGCAAGATGCTTTTCAAAACATCCATGGACAGTATACGGTCGGTGTCGGTGTCGGTTATTTCATCAAACGCAGCAGCAAATTGGATTGGTACGTTGAGCTATCAACTGCAAAACAGGGGACAAAGTACAATTCCGTCCTGGAAGGCGAAGACGGCAGTGAAGATCACCTTTCAATCCCAATGAAAACAAGACTCGAGACAGACATCTCGTCCCATATTGAATTAGAGGTGGATTACAGCTTGCAGTTGGGAATAGGCGAAGGCACAAGTTCCAGCCACCGATCCTATATCTTGCTTGAGATCGACTTGCTCGGGGACACTGACTTCACTGCTTCTGTGACTTGGGATCATGTGACAAACCCTAAAACCAACGTAGATGGCATCACACCAAACAAAGACGATGTCACCATGGCATACGGGATATCGGTCAACTTCTAGGCCACTGGCAGCCCCCGCAATCCTTCCTATCGTTGCTCTGGCGGGGAATATCGCCTACGTCGCCGATGGCCTGGCGGTTTGGCCGTGGTGGCGATCAATGATCCTCAAGCACCCATCCACGTGTCCGTTGAAGTCATTGATTTTGGTTCTGTCGAATTCGGCGCGGTGGGTGACACAACATTCACCACCAGCAATACAGGTGGCGCACCTCTTAACGTCACCAGCATCCAAGAATTTAACCCTTCGTTTCAAATCCTGACACCGTATTCGATTTTGTTTCAGGAATTTCCAGGCTCGATCAACATCCCTTACAATGCGATTATGGGCACGGTAGAAACCATCTTGGGCGAAGGACAGGTCCCGGTGTCACCGACGGGCTGGGGTAATATCAAAGCCCTCTACCGCCAAGATCGGCGGTCAGTTTTCCAGTTCGACCAATTCCGAAACGGTCAGGAATTGATACCCCGTGGCTTGTAGCTGTGGGATTAATTTTTCCAATAAAGGCACAATGTAATCACGTTGCCGTCCGCCCTCGTGCAGAACCAACACCGCGCCCGGATGAATACGCTCGCGCACTAACCAACTGATGATCCGCGGTTCTCGAATCTTGTTATCAAATGGATACAGTGATCCTAAACAGGCGCGGTAACCGTTTTCAGCGGCAATTCGCAGCATATCAGGCGAGAACCAACCCGAAGCTGGACGCCACCATTTAAGCCCTGTCGTGATCCCAATCTCTTGTTCGGCGGCCATCAAATTGGCGAGAAATTCTTCTTCAGACAACATGATGCTCGCGGTGTCTTTCATCATATGGTTGCCCACTTCATGACCCTCTCGGCGCATACGTTCCAATAATGCTTCGTTGCCCGCCACTTGTTCACCGATGACGAAAAAAGTCACCTTCACATCGTATTGGGCAAACAGGTCAAGCAAGGCCGGCGTCAACAAACTATCGGGGGCATCGTCAATAGTCAGGGCAATGACCTTCTGTTGGGTTTCGTGGAAAAACAAAACATTGGGATTGCGGTCGGCAAGCTGATCGCGCAAAAATTTGGGCTGAAAGAGTGTGAGCGAACTGATGAGAGCAAACACAACGAGGGTCCCAACAACTGGAATAATGACGCGGCGCCGCAGCAACCAACGAAAGACACGCTTCATCGGATCAAATTCTCACTCAGGGTGCCATAGGGTGTTGTGCCGTACAAACTGTAGTGCAACTTGACCGGACCACCGTCTTGCATTTGCAACAAGCCCGCGCGTTCGAGTTGCCCTGGAATATTGCTGGGTAAAATCTGGGGGTTTGCCCGCAGATACTTCAAAGCCGTTGGCGCTCGCACGAACACTCCCTTCAAATCCGTCGTTGCCAATTCGGACATCCACGATTCTTGACCACCCAAACCTGGGGCCATCAGATGTTCATCGATGATTCCATCACGATGCCCAGCGGCCATCAGCCGCGCCACCGCAACATTGACACTGTACAAAGCCAAGGTTGCGCACGAGCGCAAGACCGACTGGTACGCCATCTCATTCGCAGGTAAGGACAACATCGAATCGGCCGGGGCTGGGGCCTGTGCAATCACTTCACGCAGCTCATCCCATCCGGCTACGTTGGTGTCGGCGGCGCCTGGAGCTTGTTGCAACCACTCGAGTTCTCCCTGCTGAAGCAGGTCGACCACCGTATGGCGAGCCACGCCGTCGCACAAAGTCAGGCTAGTCTTGAGCAGTTCGACCAAACCGGCCTGTCCATTGGGCA
>JBLIOK010000051.1:0-11495 GCA_047639735.1 Candidatus Krumholzibacteriia bacterium
GGCGCGTAGCCGCAGTTGGCATCTGTATTGGGGTGAGTTATTGGCAGATTTATTTTTAACAGGGAGAGCTATGCGGAGTGTCTCTTTGTGCAAGAATATTTTTGTGATACGACGCCGTTTCTCGATGACCCTGTTTCGGGAAAATGCAGGGGTTTATAACCAATAGGGCCGATAGAAAGAGCATCCATGAAGACATTGACAACGGTACTCCCATTGATTGCCTGCGCCGTGCCATCCTATGCGCTCACATTCGATCAAAACATAACGCCAGATGTGGTTTTCGGCTCGGGCAACGATAACGGCGCTTTCACGGTGGGTTTGCAAAATGGTGTAGAATTGGGACTGCGGGGAAAACTCCGGTTTGATCCAGCAAATATGCCGTAGAATATTTTTAATAGTAATAGTGACGGCAGTTATTCGCTTGTTGCGGGAGCAGCACCGGGGGATTCTCTTGGATGTCTGGATCACCGACTACCCCAGTTTGGAATTTTGAGTTTGCGGTGAATGTCGATCAAACCAGTGGCGGGGGCGAGATAAAGAGCCTCTTCCGCTAATGCAGTCGAGCATAATAAAACGCCGAGGGCATCGTTGCTCTCGGCGTTTTTATTTCCAATATGCCACGAGGTTTATAAGGTTTAATCATCGTGGTCAGGTGGATCTCTTAGATTCGCAGACGCACTCAAGCTCGCTCTTCCAATCATCAGCTAGTAGGCTAACGGGTCAGCTTGCCAACGACCGCTAGCCATATAAATACGTCCATTTACAACGGCAGTAATCTACCGATACAACGCCTTTATATCTCCCCAGGCCTGCCCCTCCACTGGGACGGGGTCTTCGCAAGGGATGCCGGCGGGCGCGTTAGGCTCGCCCGGTGTGGCGCAGCGCAGGTAGAAATCGGCGGAGTTGTCGTCCGTGTCTACACCGTCGGGAAAGCGGTTGATACTCTCGAAGAAGCCGGCCGTGTCAGCGCCAGCGCCGGTGCCTTCAGTGTAGCCGGGCACATCACCCTCATAGCTCACCGCGTCGATAATGACGGTTAATTTTGTCAGCACCACCGCATCTGGTGCGCCGTTCTGAATCAGGTTCGAGTCCGGCGACACGTCCTGGTCGCAGTTGGGGACCATCAACGCCGAACCGCACACCACATGGAATTCTCCTGGAGCCAGCGTCCCGAGCAGCGAGAACGCGTTGTAGAGGGTGTTACTGGACCCGTTCCAAAACTCAAGGCGGTACTCGAAGAGGTCCACGACTTCCGGCCCGGTGTTGTAGATTTCCACGAACTCGGCTGTGTCCGTGCTCGGCTGATCATAGTCTATCTCATTGATCACCAGATCGGCCAAGGCAGTCTGGGCGCCCAATAGCGAGAGAATGGCGAGGCTTACGATGATCACTGGCTTCATTGATTTCATGTTGACCCCTAAAGCGGATGTTGATGTCGGAAGTTGATAACTCGGCTTCGGGCTGTCGATCAGACTATCCCGAGGCCCCATCGTAGCACAAATCACGACTCAAGAGGTTTCATCCCACCCAAAAAATAAAAACCCCGTCACTCAAAGAGCAACGGGGTTCCATTCATCAGCCAGTAGGCTAACGGGTCAGCTTACCAACGGCCGCCGCCGCCACCGCCGCCACCGCCGCCGCCACCGCCGCCGTAGCCACCGCCGCCACCGCCGCCACCGCGGGGTTTATCTTGGGCTTCGTTAACCTTCAGCGCGCGGCCGCCCATTTCCTTGCCATCAAGGGCTTGGATCGTGCCGGAGATGTCGCCGTCGTCCATCTCGATGAAGCCGAAGCCACGAGGACGACCGGTTTCGCGGTCGTTGATCAAAGCTACCGAGTGAACCGTGCCGTGTTGGCCGAACAGTTCACGGATTTCGTCTTCGGTCGCCGTGAAGGGCAGGTTGCCAATGTACAATTTCTTCAAAATCTTATCTCCAAATGTCGGCGTGCCGACTTAACTAAGCGTTCAAGATCGCCGGCTTCTTCCAGCTAAACCCCCTCCGCTTCAAATTGGTTCGAATTTCAGAACTTAAAGTTATGTAATCCGAACCCCATTCCCCGGCTATCGGGGAAATTTCAAGAGTCTGAGAGAATTTCAAAGCCAACTGCGCTCAAAGGCGCCCGTCATGTTTTGAACTCAGACCACGATTGCGAGATCGTTGTATAAGTAACCTTCGCAGGTCTTCGCCACAAAGGCAAGAGTGTTGCGTGTGTGGTCGACGCGGCCCTTGTGGCGATTTGCGCTCACAATAACCGAACCGGAACACCAACCACCTTTTCACCTATCAACCGTGGCTGATCTTCATTTGTAAGCACCATCCAAAACGGCAGTCGTGCTCCTTGGCGAAACCCCATAAGCCCCTACTGTGAAAAGCATTAGAGCGCCTTCAATACCTCATCGAGTGTCTCTTTTGCATCACCAAACAACATTCGTGAATTCTCAAGGAAGAACAAAGGATTCTGTACGCCCGCATAGCCTGTTGCCATACTTCTTTTAAGCACGATCGACCTCGCACCCTTCCAGCACTCAAGAACCGGCATGCCGGCGATCGGGCTGTCGGGATCGGTCAACGCGGACGGGTTAACGATGTCATTTGCGCCAATGATGACAGAGACATCAACCTTGGGGAAATCTTCGTTAATCTCGTCCATTTCAAAAACGATATCGTAGGGGACCTTCGCTTCCGCGAGCAGTACGTTCATATGCCCTGGCATACGGCCTGCGACGGGATGGATTCCGAAGCGCACATTGATATTCTTCGCGCGCAGGGCTTTGGTGATTTCGTAGACCGTGTGCTGCGCTTGCGCGACCGCCATGCCGTAGCCCGGAATGATCATGACTTCTTTTGCGCTAGCCAGCAGTGCGGCCATCTCCTGTGGGTCCGTCGGTATAACCTCGCCCTGGTCTTCGCCGTTACCGGTACTGACGGCCGTGCCACCACCGGTACCAAAGCCACCGGCGATCACCGCAAAGAATTTTCGATTCATAGCACGACACATGATAAAACTCAGGATGGCACCACTTGAGCCAACCAGTGCTCCGGTTACGATCAACAAATCGTTCCCAAGCATGAAGCCTGTCGCTGCCGCCGCCCAACCCGAATACGAGTTGAGCATGGACACAACAACCGGCATATCAGCACCGCCAATGGCCATAACCATGTGTATGCCAAACAGCAACGCGATCACGGTCATGATGATCAGTGGCTCTATGCCAGTTCCGGTCGCCGACTCGTTTACAAATTGAATTCCAAACCAGATCGCACCAATCAACAGGCCAAGATTGAGCCAATGCCGAGCAGGCAAGGTCAGTGGCGAACCACCGATGCGCCCGGAGAGCTTGCCAAACGCGATGACCGACCCGGAGAACGTAACGGCGCCAATCAGGATTCCGATATAGGTTTCGATGTCATGAATCGTGAGCTCGATCGGGAGATCGAAATGCTTGTTCGGATCCATGAAACTGGCATAACCGACAGCAACCGCTGCTGCGCCGACGAGGCTATGTAGCACGGCAACCAGCTCCGGCATCTGCGTCATTTGCACGCGACGCGCCAAGAGGAGGCCAATGCTGCCACCGATCAGCAACGCAACAATCAGATACTCAATATTGCTGGTGACTTCATCACTCGCAATTGTCGCGATCAGCGCGATCATCATACCGATGATGCCGAACCAGTTACCGCGGCGCGCTGTTTCCTGATTGGAGAGCCCGCTGAGGGCCAGAATAAAAAGTATGGTCGCACTGATGTACGACGCTGTAACGATGCCTGGGCTCATATTTCCGACCTCACTTACGGAACATTTCGAGCATACGGCGCGTGACGGCGAAGCCGCCCGCGATGTTGATACTCGTCAGAAGGATGGTTGCCGCAGCAATCCACAAGATCGTCGGACTAGTTGAGCTGATTTGTAACAGGGCGCCAATCACGATAATGCTCGATATCGCATTCGTCACGCTCATGAGCGGCGTGTGCAGCGCAGGCGAGACATTCCAGATGACCATGTTGCCGATGAAGCAGGCCAGCACGAATACCGTGAAATGCGCCATAAACGATTCCGGCGCAACGGCGCCCAACCCCAGCAAGGCGAGGCCGCCGACAATCATGCCGATGATCAGCCTCATGCCAGATGGCTTTTCTTTGACGATGATGGGGGCCGGCGCGGGTTCGGTCTTTTTTGGTATTACCGAGCGTTTCCGCGCTGGCGGTGGATACGTTGTCTCGCCACCCTTGCAAACCGTGGTGCCACGAACAACTTCATCTTCGAAATCATTGACGATGATACCGTCCTTCTCAGGCGTCAGGGCTGTCAGCAAATGTCGCAGATTGGTTGCGTACAGCTGACTGGATTGCGCCGCCATCCGGCTCGGCAAGTCGGTGTAGCCGATTACGGAAACACCGTTTTCTGTTTGCACGATTTTTCCGGATTCGGTCAACACGCAGTTGCCACCCTGCTCAGCCGCCAAGTCGACAACGACACTGCCATTCTTCATCGAATGAACCATGTCCGCCATGATCAACTTGGGCGCGGGTCTACCCGGAATCAACGCGGTCGTAATAATGATATCGACTTCTTTGGCTTGTTCTCTGAACAAGGCCATTTCGGCATCGATGAATTTTTTACTCATCGTCTTGGCATAACCGCCTTCGCCGGAGCCGTCTTCGTCCTCTTCGAAATCGAGCATAAGGAATTCAGCATCCATACTCTCGACCTGCTCTTTGACTTCAGGACGAGTGTCGAAAGCACGGACAATCGCGCCCATGCTCCTTGCGGCGGCAATCGCGGCGAGACCCGCCACGCCAGCACCGATCACCATCACTTTCGCGGGCTGCACCTTACCAGCCGCAGTAATCTGACCTGTGAAGAATCGCGGGAAAAGCTGCGCTGCCTCGACGACGGAACGATAGCCGGAGATATTAGCCATTGAGCTCAGCGCATCCATCTTCTGTGCGCGAGAGATGCGTGGCACTTTATCCATTGCCATCACGGTGGCGCCGCTGTCCGTCAGTTGCTGAAGCAGTTCCGGGTTTTGTCCCGGCCACAGAAAGCTGATCAGTGTATGTTCAGCAGTAAGCCTGCCGACCTCACCACCTTCCGGAGCCCGAACTTTGAGAATCACATCCGATTTCGACCAAATGCCCCCGGCCGACGAAATCAAGTCACATCCGGCTTCTTTGTAGGAGCCATCTGAATAGTTTGCGGCAGCGCCTGCACCCGCTTCCACCGCCACATCAAATCCCAGTTTAATGAGTTTCGCGGCAACACCCGGAGTCGTTGCAACTCGATGCTCACCAACGTGGATTTCTTTCGGTACCCCGATTCTCATACTTACGTCTCCATTTGGACTGCGGCAGTTTAAGAGGATAGTGATTTCAACCACCCATCCGTCTCCGCACCACCACACCCCATTCGCCAAACTCTGAGGCTACTTTTAAGCCATAAAATAGCCCTATCTCGACTCATCTAACTGAATTCACATAATCAAATACGCTCTTACAACCATAGGAATCAACATTTCTTAATCGAAAGACACACGCTAGGTTACGTATTGGCGCCAGCGCGCTTCTTAGTCCTGCCCCAAAAACAAAAACCCCGTCACTCAAAGAGCAACGGAGTTCCATTCATCAGCCAGTCGGCTACGGGTCAGAGAGAGATCAAGTGCAGCATTTTGTCGGGCAAATGGAGAGACTGGTTCAGGCTTATCCTGAAGCTCAAGACAACCAGCCCTAACCTCCCATCTAGCCGCCGTGCAGATGCGCTTTCAAAATCAAATCATGCCCCAGCCAGACCACTGGTTTCTCTGGTGCGGTGACTCCATAAAACATGATCGTTCCGGTTGCTTCCATGATGATTTTGCTCAAATAGTCTGAAATCAAATCCTTGTTAGATATATGCAAACTCGTGAGTTCGGCCGATGTACCAAGACCCAATTCAGCAATATCAAGCGTATTGTCCAAAGGCCAATTCTCAAAGTCGGTGAGGTTGAGGGCCTCCGCTTTCTCATAGTGATTTTTAATCAAATCCAGCAATGAATCCAGGTCGGTGTTAACTTTTGAGGCACAGTCTTTGAGGATCGTATCAATTTCGGAGTTTGATTCTTGTTGCTTCAATAAGTCCAAAAAGGTAAAAAGCGGAATTTCCAACCCTTGAAACACATCACTGGAATTGGTGCGGATTTCAGGACAATTAAAGACGACCGCTTTCGTTCCGTTACTCCACGCCTCGGTGGCATGGTCTTCCAATTTCATTTTTGCATCCCCTTGAAAGTAAGGGGTGTACGTTTGCCAAAATTGTTTGTCTCCTAAAACAACCTCTGTGCCGTGGTAGCCATAGGCACAGTATCGTATTTCCCCATCCCAGGATTTGACTTTGTCTCTGATTCCCTGCGTGGCATCCATCAAGTAAGAAAACGTATTGGCAGTCACTTCCATAAAACTCAAAGAACATATTTTCCCAAGATCAGAATCAGAAAAAACTTTCGAAGACGTGAAGCGATCGCCCTTTCCTTTGAAGATCCGATTGATCACAGAAAGGTATATTCTTGTCCGCGGAATTCCGCCAGCCATGGTGTGTGCAATGAAGACATTTGCACCAGAAGGAATTTTTTCCTCAAGGGCTTTTGCAACATCGGCAAGATTCGTCTTAAATCGATTGATACCCGTTTGGCGACAGGCTTCCACTTTGTCCCAGTCAAATTTGAAATCCGTCCAGTCGTCTCGTTTTACTGCGGCGAGCATTTCAACAGGACTTTGCTCTCCGTCTGGAGCATCCATATCAAATCCCGCTTCAAGGGGAATATTGATGATCTCTCCCCCCAGGTTTTCTTGTGCCGCAGTGAGTTCTTCATCGGTCAAAGGGCGTAATTTTTTGTCCGCATCTCTGCGGCCAACGGTGATGCCAACAATGGTCATTTTGTGCTTTTTGGCGAGGTCGATCAAACCGTTTGCATAGCCACGACCAAACAATTCGCCAAATAAGATAAAGACGTCGCCTTCTCTAAAGTTCGTAGCAGTAGGCAGTTCTCTAAGTGGAGTAAATGCAGTCATGGTCAAACCTTTCAAAAGTGGTTTTGCAAGGATAGTAAATCCAACCACCCATTTCCTTATTTAATGGCATCTTATTTCTGATCGTACCACACCATCCCTTCTCTGTCCTGCCGAATTCAGATCGCCAAGCACATATGCACACACCGGCAAACAAAACCCCGTCACTCAAAGTGCAACGGGGTGCTATTCATCAACCGGTAGGCTAACGGGCCAGGGGATCAACTACTGTTCCGCCGCCAGCGTCCGCTCGATCTCCCCAAACCAACCGGTGATCACATCCACATCTCCACGTGGGGGATTTTCGATCATGATGAAGTGCTCACCATCCGGATGGACTTCGTACTGACGGTGCCACCTGTACTGCAAATAGGATCCTTTAAAGAGCGTCTGCCGCGATTGCACCTGGAGGGTTGGATCTTTTGTAAATTGGACCGCTATCATGGCATCACCGGCCATGTAAAAAAGCTCCTGACCATCGGGGGACCACGCCGGGCTTGTGCCACCGCCGTTTGAAATTTGGATGCGCCCAGTGGGTGTTGGGAAACTGGTGACGTAGATCTCGTCCTGAGAGGAAAGGTCTGAAACGTAGGCGAGCCAATGGCCGTCCGGGGACACCGCCGGCGCCAGTTCGTGGTCCGGGCCGGTCAGAAGATCGATCGCCGAATCGGGCGCTGCTGCGGACCACATCTTCAGATCCATGCCCTTGCCGGGGATTTCCTCCCGAAAGATCAGCGTGCCATCGGGCGACACGGCAGCTGAACGGAGGTTGTTTTCCCAGTCCAGAAGCACGGTTTCGGGTCGGCTCAGGTCGGACGGGGCGTGAAACAGGTCCAACGACTTGTTGCGGGCTGAGCCATAAATCAGCTCTTTTCCGTCGGCGCTCCAGACAGGATAAAAGCCACTTTCGCTCACCAGAGTTGGTGTCTCGGTCGCCAGGTCGAGAATCCAGATCTGGTAGCTGTCCGCCGAAATGACGAGCCGCCTGCCGTCCGGCGACAGGCGGGGATCGCTGCAGATGCGAAAATCCAGAAAACCGGGTATGATCGGTTGCACCAGGCCGGCACGATCAACCAGTAGAATCGTGGCCCGGCTGTCGGTCAGAGCGGGCAGGAAGGCGACCGTTCCATCTTGGGCGACGTCCAGATGCATTTGAAAATCAGAAATCCAAACACCCTGCAGCACGGGAGTCGGCGTGCCACGGGCTTCGAGCGCGGCAAGATCGAAACGGACACCCATGACTTGATCGGCCTGGGCAAAAATGAGCACTCCGTTGTTCAGGTAGCGTGGGCTGGCCCCTTGCAAGCCCAGGTTCTTCATCTTGCCTGTCGCTAGATCCAGAACCATCAGATGACCTGGATCACCACTCAGCGTTTGCGAATTGAGTAGGAGACCTCGCCCATCGGGCAGGGCAAAGGGGCTGTCTAAGCGGTCTGCTGCGTCATCCTCGTACACGATTTCGGCCACTCCGCCGGAGTCAGCTAACCGATAAACCTTTCGGTTCCCCGCAAAGTACAAGTAGCCATCGGACGCCCAGCTGACACCATTAACCGTTGCCGAGGATTCGCCTAGGAATACAGGAGAGCCGCCGGCAAGATTCACTTTGTAGAATCCGCGGGAGTTTTTGAATGCGAGCCAGCGCCCATCGGGTGAGAATCGCGGGGCTTGGGATTGCTCGGTGCCAGGCAACGGCTTGGCCTCAAAGGAGTCAAGCCGGCGCAGGTAGATCACAGGCTCATCGTTCAGGTTACCCAGAGCCGCCACATGGTTACCATCAGGTGAAATGGCGATGGCGCGGCTCTCACTTTGGCGCACGGTGATGGGGTGGTCCGTGGCCAGGCGAAAGCGCAAAACCCGGGGGGTGAAGGCCTCATTGGAGAGGGTGTGCCATGCCACGACTGCAACCAAAGCGAAGAGACAGGTTGCCGCGACGATCCAAGGCGTGCGGCGGGATTTTGTCGAGTCCATCGTCCCTGCTGCGGTCACTTCATCGTCGGAACCATCCAACGCAATGCGGGCCTCTCCAATATCACGCAACCGCGATTGCGGATCCCGGTTAAGGCACCGCTTGAGCAGCGCCCGCACGTGGGCCGGTGTGCTCGAAGGTAAAGTGTCGAACGTGATCTCACCCTTCATCACTTCAGCCATCGTCTCACTGACGGTTTCGCCGGTAAACATTTGTTGGCCGGTGAGCATCTCGTGCAGGATCACGCCGAAACTCCAGATATCCGCGCGACGATCGACAAGTTTGCCCTTAGCCTGCTCAGGGCTCATGTACGCAGCCGTACCCAGGATCACCCCGATATTGGTCATGGCGGCAGTGATCGTCGGGGAATTCAGCATGTCGCCAGATTCGTTGGGGTCGCCAGAGAAAGCGCGTGCCAAGCCAAAGTCCAGGACCTTGACCGCGCCCGCCGGGTCGACCTTGATATTGGCGGGCTTCAAATCGCGATGGACGATCTGTTTTTCATGTGCGGCTTCTAATCCCACCGAGATTTCTCGAGCGATGTGCAGCGCGTCTTCGAGCGGCAAAGGACCGCGAGCCAAACGCTGCGCCAGGTCTTCACCTTCAATCAACTCCATCGCCAAGAAGGGAACGCCGCCGTCTTCAGCAAAGCCGTAGATCGATGCCACGTTGGGATGTTGCAGACTAGCCAAGGTGCGGGCTTCTCGTTCAAAGCGAGCGGCACGTTCGGGATCGCCCGCCACTTCGGCCGGCAGGATCTTGATGGCAACTTCGCGCCCGAGTTGGGTGTCGAGAGCCCGAAAAACTTCTCCCATGCCGCCTTTACCGAGCAGGCCAGTAATTTCGTAGTGGGCGAGGGTTTTGCCGATCATGAGGCTCGTTTCCAATGGGTTGATAATGGCGGGATCTATTGATTCATATGCTCAGTATTTTAGCGGCGGTTCGCAGGTAAAGCTACCGGTAGTTTTACGCAGCCGGCACTCAGATGTGCTGGGCTAGTCAGCCTCGAATTCGTCAGCCAACGTTGCTATCGTTTTCTCGGTCATGCGGTGCACAGTCCATGAGTCCATGGCTTTGACGTGTCCCTATTGCGGCTACAATTCCGTGATTACAGCATAACCGGAGGTTGAACATCCTCCTCCGCGACGTTCAAGGCCCTTTACGTCTTCGTGATTCTGTCGTTCGACGCCACTCCTCGATATTTGATTCGAGATAAGGACGGTATGAACATTCCGGAATTTTTGTGGCGGATCAATTAAATAGTATAGACACTTGTAATCCTTCCCAGATTGCGGCTAATCTCGCCCGATTAGCATCGGTGCGCAGGCCTGCGCCTCGCCATTCACGTTCATGGAGAAAATTGTGAAAAAACAAGGATTACCAAACAACGCCACCACTCCACTGGCTGACGGTGAAGTTTACACACCATATGTAGAGCCGCAGGAGACGACCGCCGAGTTCACCATTAAGGCGGTCGTAATGGGAATCCTGTTTGGTATTCTCTTCGGTGCCGCCAACGCCTACCTCGGCCTACGTGCCGGCTTGACCATAAGCACTTCTATTCCAGTCGCTGTGATGACAGTGGCCGCGTTTCGTGCACTCTCAGCAACAGGTGTTAAAGGCACGATTTTAGAAGCGAATATTAGCCAGACCACAGGCTCGGCCAGCAGTTCGGTGGCCAGCGGCGTCATTTTCACCTTGCCAGCGCTTTTTCTGTGGGGTATGCGCCCCGGGCTTCTGCAAATGACTTTGCTAGCCATGTGTGGTGGCCTTCTTGGTGTTCTGTTTATGATTCCATTACGCCGCTTTCTCATCGAAAAAGAACATGGTCGCTTGCCGTATCCTGAAGGAACGGCATGTGCTGAGGTTTTGGTCGCCAGCGAAGTGGGCGGAAGCCGAGCCCGCAATGTTTTCTGGGGAATTGGTGCTGGTATGGCCTTCAAATTCCTCACGTCATGGATTCGGGTACTACCCGGACACATCACTGCCAAAGTTCCTTTTCTGAAAAAGGGAGAACTGGGTTTGGATCTCAGCCCAGCGCTTTTTGGGGTTGGCTTTATTCTCGGACCACGTGTCGCTGCAATCATGGTCGGAGGAGGCGCTTTAGCCTGGCTGGTCATCATTCCCATTCTTGCGTATTGGGGTGAAGGCATGAACACACCGCTTTACCCTGAAGCAGAGCAACTCATTCGTGATATGTCGCCTGCCGCGATCTGGACACGCTATGTGCGCTACATTGGCGCCGGAGCCGTTGCTACGGCAGGTATCATCACTCTGGCCAAAACCATCCCAACCATGCTGCAGAGTTTCAAAATTGGCGCGGAGCAATTGCGCAATCGCCTCGACGCAAAAGCTCTGGCGGCGATTCCTCGCACCTCCCGTGATTTGCCACTCAAGACCGTTATTATCGGTGTTGTGAGCATTGTGGCTGTTATGGCTCTGGTTCCGCAGGTCTTTGGCGCAGGATTAACCAATGTGGGAAT
>JBLIOK010000052.1:0-11463 GCA_047639735.1 Candidatus Krumholzibacteriia bacterium
TTGCGGCCCCGTTGACAGCACAAACTGATCAAAAGGCCATCCTCGTGACCGGCGCCAGCTCTGGCATCGGGCGCAACATCGCTGAGCGTCTGGCCAAAGACGGTCACTTTGTCTATGCCGGTGCGCGGAAAGAGGCGGACCTGGCCGAACTGAGCGCCATCGAAAATATTCAGGGCGTGCGGCTGGACGTGACGGTGCAAGCTGACATCGACGCGGCCGTTGCCTTTATTACCGAAGAAGGACGCGGGCTGTATGCCGTCGTCAACAACGCTGGCGTCGCCGTGTTCACTCCGATGAACGAGACTCCTGAGAAGGATATCGACTTCGTTTTTAACGTGAACGTCTACGGGCCTTACCGAATTAATAAGGCCTTCACGCCAATGTTAGTCGCTAGCCAAGGGCGCACGACAATCATCAGTTCGATCTCGGGTTATATCGCAGGCGAGCGCGGCGGTACCTACAGCATGAGCAAGTTTGCCGTCGAAGCCTACACCGACGCCTTTGCCGCGGAGATGGCCGCTGACGGAGTGCACGTCAGCGCGGTGCAACCTGGAGCCTACAAGTCGAAAATTCGCGAGAAGGTTGCGATGCACGCTCTAAAGGTTACAGAAGAAACCAAGGACACTGTGGACGACGAAGGCCAGAAAGCCATTGATGACATGGTCGCCCGAAATGACGCCTTGAAGGATCCGGACGAGGTCTCCGATGCCGTTGTGCGCGCGTTGTTTGAGGAAGACCCTCATCGCCGCTACATGGTGACGCCAAACGAAGGACAGGCCAAGGCAACAATCGAAGCATCCTTGCAACGCATGTTGGAATTGAATGGCGATCAGGTTTACAGCTACGACCGTGATGAGTTAGTGGCTATGCTCGATGGATTGCTAGCAGGTACGGAAGCAGTGGTTGAAGCGGAGTAGTTAAGGCCATCTCGATCACATAAAGTGCGGACTAGAAACTCGATTCTCTAGTCCGCACCTAACAAAAATCTCTACTGTAGAGTCTCCAAAACTTCCAACACATCGGCGGGCTCAGCTCGCACCTTATAATCAACCTCCGCGAATGCGTAGGCAATCGTGCCGTCCTCTTGTATGACGTAGGTCGCTGAGACCGGAAGCTCGGCCTTCTCTGTCCCGTAGTATTTTGCCATATCAAATCCCACTTCTAGGATCACATCGTTAACGACAGTTGGCAGTTCGTAGGCGATTCCAAATTCTTTGGCGACTTTGAGGCCCGGGTCGCTGAGCACCGTAAATGTCAGCTTGTTGCTCTCCTCTACAGCTAGGCTATTATCAGGGCTTTCTCCTGAAACAGCGACCAGTTGAGCGCCCATAGCCTCAAACTGCGGCAGGTATTCTTGCAGAGAATTGAGATACAGATTACAGAAGGGGCACCAGGCGCCGCGGTAGAAGACCAAAACTATTGGGCCTTTTTCCAGAAGATCGTCGCTGCTTACAGTTTTGCCGTGGGCATCGGACAGTGAAAATTTTGGCGCCTTCTCGCCGGGCTTCACCGCCTTGTCTAAAAATCCGCTCGCTTCCAGCTCGGCGTTTCCCTGGCGGCCAGCTTCCAGCATTTTTGGTGGGGTTTGTTTCGCCGACTTCAATTTGAGTTCGTTCAGCTGCGACTCTACTGGTCTGTCTTCAGAAGACTTTGCTTTTGCGTGCTCCTCGGCAATCGCCGAGCCCGCGCCGACAGCAAAAACTATCAATGCAGTAGCGACGAAGGTTGCCATGGCCTTGGTTTGCATAGAATACTCCCTGATTTGTCGGAGGGATTTTTACCATTTAAGTGGTACATGACTAAGGTCACAAGGTTCCGATTTCGAAAAACTCGCAACTGCTTTGGCGACTATGATTGCAGAATCGGAAATTTAACCAGCATCACTCCCCATGCCAATTCTGGATAAACGTGAGCGCCTTTTTCGTGGTTTTTGGCGTGGATTGGTAAAACATATAAAACGATTCGCCATCATCGCTGACTTGAAAAGGCATAGGCCAATCTTGATAAAAGACTTTATCGACATCAGGTTGTCGCGTGAAGAGTTTTTGGGGCGTCCCAATTTGCAATCTCGGCGAAATGGCAATTTCCACTTCCATAATGTCGGAACCGCTTATGTAATAGAGTCGGTCTCCGACCCCGTTCCATTGTGGCCAGCCGCCGCCATCCAAAGAAACCAGGCGTTTCAGATCTCCTTCAGGAAAACGGCGCAAAAATATTTCATCGACTCCATTTTCGCGCGAAATATAAGCGACGTATTTCCCATCTGGCGAAAACTCTGGCCCGTATTGCCATGCTGGCAGTTCGAAAATTTGGTCTGGAGCAAAATCTTCGAGGCTTTGAGATTCAGTTTCCGAAGCTTTTTCGATGTTGCTCCAACCAAGGCTCCAGCTGAATGGTGCCTTGTGAGAAAGGCTGTAAATTATTGTTTCGCCGTCAGGAGATATAGAGCATGTGTTGCCCCGGGAAACGGAAACAGGGTCGGCTGTCCCTTCGACGGAAACTTTTTGGATTACATAACTTGACGGTGAGTTTCCGATAGACCCCGCCCCATAATAGTATTCGCCATCTGGCGCCCACGAACCGCTACTGTAGTTGTAATCTTTAAACGTGATTCGTCGCTGGGTGCCCCGATTGAGGTCGATCAACCACAATGGGCTCTCAGTAGGGCCCGAACGGATTGTGCTCATGATCTGTTGACCATCAGGACTCAGCTCAAAGAACAGGCCATAGGTGTCGGGCTCGCCGTAGGTTCGTAAAACTTCACCATCTCGCGAACACTTCACCAATTGCCATTCCACTTTATTGTCTCCAGGTGCACACAGCAAGTCTTCTTCATCAGAAATGCTGGGCCACCCGTATCCACCGGCGACCAAATAGGGTTCGCCGAGAGTTTGTGAAGTTTTGGGGTCAAACTTCACGGCCCAAATCCCATTATTCGGTCCATCTATCTCGTAGAGAATTTGACCGCTATTGCTCCAGGAAATTTCCAGAATTCGGTCAGTGTCAGTATCGACGACGAGAGTTTGCTGACCGTTTTGGTAGTGGTAAATATGTGTGTATGTGCCCCCGTTCAGGTGAGCGACGTACAAGAAACTCTGGTCGTCGTCTATACCCACAACTTCATGCACGTCTTGAACAATCAATGTATCGGGCACGATGATGACGGTGGGCGCGCCACCTCCGGCCGCGACAGACTGTATGCCATTGTGCTTACCGCTTGAGAATAGGATTTGATCACTAACAAGCCACTCAGCCCCATCGGCAACATCTCTCGTTGTCGCGTCACATATTTTCTGTGGCTGCCCGCCATCGGCAGACACCCGCATCATTCCCGAACGGCTGAAGTAACCAATGTTTCGACTATCTGGCGACCAGAACGGCTGCGAGACTTCGGATGGTCCAGGCACCTGAACATTAGCGCCGGTGTCAAAGCGCCTTAACCACAAGGCACCATCGATCACGTAAAACGCCCGGGTGCCGTCCGGAGAAATTCCGGGGAACTCAGCGGCAGCCGTCACACCCTCGGCCGTGGTCACGTCGAAATGTCGTGCGCCTTTCGGTGCCTCTTTTTGTCGAAATGACTGCGCTAAAAAGCCACCGGCTCCGAGGCCGATGAGCAGCGCTACTAACGCGCCAACCATTACGGCCCTACTTGTTCGCCGCGCCGGCGCTTCGGCGAGATCGCCTACGCTTGTTAGCGACAAACTCGAGTACAAGCTACTTATGCCATCGCCACTCAAGAGAATTCGGGCTTCGCCAATATCCTGCAGCCGCTGTTGGCGGTCGCGATTGAGACAGCGCGCCAACATGACACGAACGGTGTCCGGTGTATCGTCGGGTAAGGCATCCCAATCAGGGTCAGTTTTCAGAATGCCGGCCAAGGTATCGCTAATCGTATCGCCTCTGAACAATCGTATTCCGGTGAACAATTCATAAACCAAGGCGCCGAACGACCAGATATCAGAACGGCGATCAACAGCCATACCGCGCGCTTGTTCAGGGCTCATATAAGCCGCAGTGCCCAAGATGACCCCCGCGCCCGTCATCGCGGCGGTGATCGTCGGGGAATTGAGCGTTTCTTCTTCGGCGGTGCTTTCGCCCTGAAAAGCGCGCGCCAAACCAAAATCGAGAATTTTGGCCCGGCCGTCACTCGATATTTTCACGTTGGCCGGTTTTAAATCGCGATGAATGATGCCGTTCTGGTGGGCCTCTTCCATACCGCTGGCAATATCGCGGCAAATCGTAAGCGCTTCTTCACACGGCACGGGGCCGCGAGCGATCAGGGCCGAAAGGTCTTCCCCTTCCGCACACTCCATGACTAAAAAATTCAGGCCTTGGTCCGCTTCAAGACCATGAATACCGGCAATATTAGGGTGATTGAGGGCAGCTAAGGTTCGGGCCTCGCGATGAAAACGCGCCAGCCGTTCGGGATCTTTCGCAAAATGATCCGGCAAGATCTTGATGGCCACTTCGCGCCCTAACTTAGAGTCGGTGGCCAAATAGACCGCACCCATGCCGCCTTCGCCGAGCTTGGCGGTGATATCATAATGAAGTAGGGATTTTCCGATCATCAATATGGTCCTTCAATTAATAATAGAGGTCTTAATATACCAACGACACTCTACCACTATACTCGCCATGAAACGAACAACATAATAGCCTTAGTGATGACGGCCTGAATCTTCATTGAACGTCCAAAGGATTCGACTATAATCGCATTTCGACCAGACGACCTGCCACTTCGAAAGGCATCGCATGCGCCATCTCGTTTCGTTTTCTCTTTTGGTCCCCCTGATATTGCTGTCGGCTTGTGGTGAAAAAATATCCGAATATGACGTCAGCCGTGCCGATGTCGCCGGCGCCGAAAGTGTGTTCGGCTTGACCATGACCGACGCTGAATTTGATCTCATGCGCGAAGACCTCGCCGAACAGCGCGAAGCCTATACGAAGTTGCGCGACAGCCTGCCGCCTAACAGCCTTCGTCCGGCGCTGCGTTTTGATCCTGAACTGCTCACCGGCCCTGCCGTGACCATCAACAAAGCTGGCGCACGCTGGTCCGCACCAGAAGCCATCAGCCGTCCAGCAGATTTGAACGAACTCGCCTTTGCCTCGGTTGGCCAACTGGGTCACTTGATCAAGACCCGCCAAGTGAGTTGCGTTGAATTAGCCGAGTTGTCTTTGGACCGATTAAGAACCCACGACCCACAACTGCATTGCGTGATCACGTTGTTGCCCAAGCGCGCGCTTACGCGTGCACGCGAATTGGACCAAATGTTGGCCAAAGGCATACACCTCGGCCCTCTACACGGCATACCGTTCGGCGCCAAAGATCTTTTGGCTGTTGCGGGCGCGCCCACCACCTGGGGCGCGACGCCTTACCAAGATCAAGAATTCGCCGAAACCGCTACGGTCGTTACCTCGCTTGAAAAAAGCGGCGCCGTGCTCGTCGCCAAACTCACCCTCGGCGCGTTGGCTTGGGGCGACGTTTGGTTTGGTGGCATGACCCGCAACCCGTGGAATTTGGAACAAGGGTCAAGCGGTTCGTCCGCCGGTTCAGCTTCAGCGGTATCGGCCGGCTTAGTTCCCTTCGCCATCGGCACTGAAACTCTCGGCTCGATTGTCTCGCCGAGCACCCGCTGTGGTGTAACAGGGCTGCGCCCCACGTTTGGCCGCGTCAGCCGTCACGGCGCCATGGCTTTAAGCTGGAGCATGGACAAAATCGGACCCATTGCCCGCTCGGTTGAAGATTGCGCCATGGTCTTTGATGCCATTCGGGGTCGTGATCTCAAAGATCCAACAACCGTTGATCGACCGTTCCCATTCGACGGCAACCGCGATCTCAATGGCCTGCGTATCGGCTATCTATCGGGTGTCTTTGACGAGGACTATCCGGGCAGCGAGTTGGACAACTCGGCTTTGGATTTGTTGCGCGCAGCTGGCGCAGACTTGGTGCCGATGACCTTGCCGGTCGACGAACTGGGTGTCGATCCTTACGACATCAGTTTCATCCTTTCGGCTGAAGCGGGCGCCGCATTCCAAGAACTCGCGCTCTCAGGGCGCGATGACGAACTCGTGCGACAAGTCCGGTATGCTTGGCCCAACGTCTTCCGCGCCGCGCAGTTTATCCCGGCAGTCGAGTACATTCAGGCTAATCGGCAGCGGGTTGAATTGATGGCCATGATGGCGCGTGTATTCAACGAAGTGGATGTCTACGTGACGCCATCATTAGTGGGCAGAAGTCTGGTGATCACGAATTTGACGGGGCACCCGCAGGTCGTGGTGCCGGCGGGATTCATAGAAGATAATGCGCCGCACTCGATCAGTTTCGTGGGGCGCCTGTTTGACGAAGCCACCGTCATGGCGGTGGCGCGAGCTTACGAACAAGCGGCGGATTGGCACCAGAAGCACCCGCCCGGATTTTAAGGCGAGAAGCGGCCGCGAAAACTGGCTCATTGTTACCAAATTCAGGTGCACGAGAAATCCGTGATCGCTATTCGCGTTCTTCCAGGTATTCAACGACCCGACTGCCAGGCAACTGGCGGCTACTAGCGCCAGCCCTGATAAAGAACAATTCCTCGTCGCCCTTCTTCAAGAAAACGGGTTCCGTGCATCGGTCACAGTTGATGAGGAATACGCGCTTATCCCCCGCCGTATAGAAATCGCCGTGAATCCAGCCGGCAAATTGCAGCCCGATGTGTTGTTCAATAAGATTGTCGAAGTGCAGGATAAACTTATCCTCGTTGGCGAAGGCATCGGCCTCAAGACCGAGCACTTGACCGGCATCGTCCACCCCGATCAGCACAAAACCACCGTCGGTATTGAGATAGGCCACCACTGACTTCAGCCAAGCGATTTCCATTTCTTTGCCGGCTTTTTTGGCGTGCAAATTCCAGCGCATGGTTGATTTGAATTCGAGTTGAACCGATTCGCCTTCGTCAATCAAGGCCAACAATTCGGTTTCATCGGCGGGAGTCGGGCGCCTGCGGCGGGCGATCCGGCGCCACCTATTGCGGTACTCAAAGGCCAACACAACCACAGCCAAAGTCGCCAGAGCCAGGACCACGGCAAAAAGCAGAGTCACCCTTCCGGCCACCGTTTCGAGGCGACGGCTAAGGTCACCGGCAGGGGCAATGAGAAAAAGTTCACCCGGATCGGTTCCCGGTACGCTGGGATAGAACGAAGCCCACCAAGTTTCGCCATCCGTCTTGAAAGAAAAGGCCTCTTCATAGGGCTTTTCGCGTTTACCCCATTCCAACAAGGCATTGCCGATGATGGTGTGTTCCGGCAAATCGCTGACCAGCAGGTCCCCGCTGTTGGTGATGTCCATGGATCCACCCGACGCCGGTGACAACCAAGACACCTCACCCGTTTCAAAGCGGCGCACGAGGATGCCATTTTCTGTGATCGGAGCGGTGGCGGTGAAGCGATCGAGGTTGCTTTTCAGCAGTGCCACAGCCAAAATCGTGCCGTCACTGGTGACGCGACCGATCAACAACCCGCGCTCTTCAAGCCCTGGCAAAATGCGGTAGTCGGACCAGACGGAAAAACCGTCGGATCGAGTTTGGCTAGCTTTCACATACCAATCAGATTGACGAGGGTCCGTTTCGGTTTCCGTGACACCGGGCTGATGCCAGCTATCACCCTGACGCACCAAACGCGTGATCGGGCCAGCAGGCGGAATGATGTAGGCGCCGGCAATTTGGGGCGTGGCAGCCAGCAAGGGCTCTAGCAGATCGCCAACTCGCTCGGGCTGTTTTGGATCGAGCAAGCCCGACCGCCACCAGCCATCCATGGCGCTCAGACCATCGTTTATCGGTTGCAAATAGTAGCGAAACTGATCGCTGGTGGCAGACAGCTTTTGATCCAGGATGCCGGCGAATACTGTGCGCTGCACCTGAAATTCCTTGATGGTGATCCAGGCGGTGGCGGCTATTGCGACAACAATCATTATCGCGACAGCTACAACGAGGGGCCGTGTCTTCGGCAAAGCACGAGATTTTATGGGCGAGTCCTGGCTCAAGAATATCTCCAGCGGGTCAAAATTGATGAAAGTAAATACGTTTCAAGTATCCTACAATTTGAGGAGAATATAACATTCTGCCCATCTCAGCGATCCCATTTTCGAGTTGGATCGCTAGATCTGTGACGCTCCGCAATGATTGATGACCCGAAAATGCAGGCATTGCTCTTAATTAGGTGTTTTGCTGAATGAAACCATCGTGCTTAACTTGACAGGACCCCCGTACTAGGGCATACTTTGGTCGGTGACCGTACAAAGCGCAAAAAATCATCGCCTTTGGCCATTTGGGCCCGAATTAACACAGATAGCCAGCCCCAGTGGAGGCCCGAAGTGAACTTTCTTAATCGCTACAGCCTGTTATTCGCCACACTAGCCATTTTGATAGCCGTAGCTGGCTGCAGCGAACGCGATACCTCCACCTTGCCGGTATCCCAAGGCGATACCAACCCCCTTGTTTGGGCGGATGTCGTTGATCCCAACGTGTACTGGCAACCATTTTCCGAAACCAATTTTTATACGCTCTTGGTCGATTCGGTTTTTGCGTATGGAGGCCAAGCATCCGATGGCGCCCGTTCGCTCAAATTCAATATTGCACCACAAGGCTCGGCACTCGGCCTCTATGCAGGCGGGGTGATAACGAGCGCCGGAGCTCGCAACTTAACGGGATACAACGCGCTCACATTCTACGCGCGCGCAACATTTCCTATCGCCTTGGATCTGGCGGGCTTTGGCAATGACAATACGGGAACTTCAAAGTACGAAGCAGGTCGTTCTGTGGCTTTGACCGAAGAGTGGACGTACGTAGTCGTCCCCATCCCCGATTCATCTAAACTCCTATCCGAACGTGGCTTACTCACATTTGCCGAAGCTACCAAAGATGCCCACCCCGAAGGTTATGACATTTGGATCGACGAAATTCGGTTCGCAAATGTGAGTAATATTGAAGTGTTCCGGACGTCCATGGTTTCGGCCAACCAGCAATATTTTCTCGGTTCGACCGTATCCATCAGTGGCACATCAACCGTTTTCAGGCTTGATGGGGCCTTTATCCCCGTCAGCCACATGCCGGGATACTTTGACTACGCTTCGTCCGACGAATCCGTGGTGGCTATCGAAGGTTCTGCGATCCGTGTAAAAAGTACCGGCACAGCCACCATCACGGCCTCGCTAGGTGAAACCGCCGCGCTAGGCGCCATTGCCGTGACAGGTTACGAAGCACCCACAGTCGCCTCAATTCTACCAACAGTACCGGCAGCCGATGTGGTTTCCCTGTGGGGCACCGTTTATCCCAATATTCTCGTCGATACCTGGCGGGCCGATTTCGGCGGAGTCACCACCAAGGTTGAAGATTTCGTCGTCGCCGATCGAACCACCAAAATGTACTCATCGTTAAATTACGTGGCGATCGATTTTCAATCGAGCCTGATCAATGCCTCCGAATTGACCCACTTGCACCTGGACGTTTATACGCCAGAGGGCACAGAATTCATCATCAGCTTGGTTTCTTTCCCTGTGCCGGGCACTCAAGCACAAACTCTCGACCTGGTGGTCAACGCAACCTCGACCCCCGCGTTTGTTCCCAGCGAATGGTCCTCGTTGGAAATCCCATTGGCTGATTTTGTCTTGCCAGAAACAGGATGGGATTGGGCCTATGTCGGTCAAATGGTTCTCAGCTCTGGCGATACTAAGCTCGTATTAGTAGACAACCTATATTTCCACAAGTAAAGTAAGGCCTCGTGCCATTTTCAGTTGAACGAGGTAAACGATTGAATAACGAACTTCCAATATCAAAAGGCCTGCGCCGGAGCGACCCTAGTCGCCCGCGCCCATTGGCCGATACAGTCTTACGAATGATCTGGGAACAGAAGCGAATTTCGCGAGCTGAAATCGCACGTCTGGCCGGATTATCGCGCTCGACGGTTTCGGAAATCATCGCGGAAATTTTGCCGACTGGTTTAGTGAGCGAGATCGGCGAAGGCCCTTCTCGTGGCGGCCGTCGTCCCATCGTTTTGGAATTTCGCGACGACGCTTGCGTCATTCTCGGCGTCGAAATGGGCGCTGCCCACGTCGCGGTGGCACTGACTGACCTGCGCGGAAACGTCGTGGCCTGGGAAACCCAAGGTCACCCGGTGCGCACCGATCCTAAGGGGACCCGTCTTCTCATCGCCGAGCTTTGTACAAAATGCCTGGCCTCCAGCAAATCTGAAAACAAACCCTTGGTCGGAATCGGAGTTGCGGTACCGTGCCCATTTGATCCTTCGCTCCCGGACCACCTGTCCAATGTTGTTTTGCCGGATTGGGACGGAAAGCTGGGGCTCGCCGCGTTGAGCAAAGAACTTGGCGCTCCCCTGTACGTGGACAACGATGCCAACCTTGGCGCCTTGGCCGAACACTGGTGGGGTCTGGGCGGCGATGCCGACAACATCGCCTACATCAAAGTCGCCACCGGTATCGGTTCTGGACACATCATCGGCAACGAAATTTATCGCGGCGCCACCGGTGTCGCGGGTGAGATTGGGCACATCTCTATCGACCCCAACGGCAAAGAATGCATCTGCGGGTTGCGCGGCTGCCTGGTGACCTATGTTGGAGCGCTAGGACTGGGCGACCGGGCCCGCGAGCTGTTGCCCGAATACCCCAACAGCGTTTTGGTTGGGCAAGACATTGGGATTCAAGATATTGAAGAAGCAGCTTTGACCCGAGATCCACTCGCCTTGAAGATCATTCGCGAGGCCGCTGGCCATCTGGGCACAGCTGTCGCTGGTATGATGAACCTCATGAATCCAGCAGTGGTTATTTTGGGCGGCGACATGTCGCGTTTGGGCGAGCTGCTGCTCGACCCTCTGCGCGAAACCGTAAGCAGCCGCACCTTGGTCCGTTCTGTGGCCGCGGCAGATATCCTGGTCAGCAAATTGGGACCCCGATCGGTGGCCGTCGGTGCTGCCACCTTGGTCCTCAAAACATGCCTCAGCGATTCGCGTGTTTTCCCAACGGTCGAAGGCTCAATTTTGGCAAAGGGATCGACGACATGACACCGCGGCCTGCTCTTTTGTTAACCCTGCTCATTGGTTTTGCGATCGGTGGGTGCACTGAAGAAAAAGCGGACACGGGCTATGCCCTCGTCTGGCAAGACGAATTCGAAGGACCAGCCGGTCAACTGCCCGACAGCACGCGGTGGCAATTCGATTTGGGCACCGACTGGGGCAATAAACAACTGGAATACGACACCAACTTGCCGTCGAACGTCAGCCTCGATGGCGAAGGCAATCTGGCCATCACCGCTCGTCGCGAAAAATACAAAGAACAAGAATTCACTTCGGGCCGGATCAAAACCAAAGACCTGTTTGAAAAAACCTATGGCCGATTCGAAGCGCGCATCAAGGTGCCCATCGGGCAAGGAATTTGGCCCGCGTTCTGGATGCTGGGCGAAAACATTGATGAAG
>JBLIOK010000053.1:0-11457 GCA_047639735.1 Candidatus Krumholzibacteriia bacterium
TCTTGGTTCTGCTGGAAACCATCCGTGCCAGTGTTGGCTTAAAACTTCGCGAACGCAATTTAGATGACCAGATGCGCCAAGCCCAGGCCATTCAAGAATCTTTGGTCCCCTCGGTCTTGCCAACGATAGAAGGATTCGACATTGCTGCGATCAGCCGGCCAGCTGAGGACGTGGGCGGCGATGTCTACGATCTGCAAGACGTCGAGCCCGATGTCTTGGGTCTGATGATCGCCGACGCCAGCGGCCATGGCCTGCCGGCAGCCTTGCAAGCTCGCGACGTTGTCATCGGCTTGCGCATGGGGCAATCCGAAGATGAGAAAATCACCGCTACCATCGGTCGCCTCAATCGCGTGATCAACCAAACCAGTTTAGCTAGCCGCTTCGTCTCGGTGTTCTATGGCGAACTCGAAAAATCGGGGAATTTGACCTATGTCAATGGCGGGCATTGTCCGCCATTGCTCATCACTTCGATGAATAATGTTTTTGAACTGAAAGTTTGTGGACCCGTTTTGGGCCCACTGCCAGATGCTATTTATCGCCGAGGCTACGTCACGTTGCAACCCGATGAAATATTAGTCCTGTTTACTGATGGAGTCACCGAGCGCCACGACCCTAAAGAAGACGAGACGGACGACGATATCGTCGAATTTGGACGTGAGCTTCTCGCTCAAGTGGTGATCAAACATCGCGATGAATCGGCCCAAGAAATCGCCGCTGAAGTGATGCGACAGGTATTGGAGTTTGGCAACCGCAGTCCACTCGATGACGATGTGACAGTGATGATCATCAAACGGGCCTCTGCTGAAATTCACCCACCGACGGTGGACTTGACGCCCGTTTCGCTTGTCATCAGCTGATAAAGAGCAACGGTCCACGGGCCGCTTTCGCGTAAACCGACGCCATTGAGCACACACGTGCTCATCAATTCGAAGCGCACACCGTGCACAATTTTATCTTTCCAACGAGGATCACCCTGGCTGCGGTCGACGAAATAAGTGGCGCGCCGGCCATCGGTCTCTATCAATAACCAGTCGCCGCTAACAACCATCTCAGCAAAACCCATACTCGCGCCCAAATGCAACACCTCAGGACTAACCAGCCCCATCAAATCCAATACTTGTCTGTCGCTGGCATAACCTAAAGCGCCAATATCCAAGGCCGCGATGACCGCATCCTCGGGTGTGTTCTCAGCCAACCAATAACCCAAATCCAAGTAGCACTCGCGCACGCCAACGGGAAACTGGCGCGTATGCGGCAAAACTTTGCTCGTAAAAAGCCAAACATTGGCCACGACCGTCATCAGTGAAAAAACCAGAACCACGGCTTGCGATATTTTCTTGGTGTTGGCCTCTATCGCCGCGCCCCGTTGCAACCATTCCGCAATCATGATCATGGCCAGCAGCAGCACTGGTGCCAATGGACTCACGTAGCGCGATATGATCCAGACCTGCCGCACAGCGTAACCGCCAATCAAAGCCACGACCCAAATGCCGGCGATCGAGGCCAAGGCCACTGGCCCCCAGACCGACCAAGGCCCGGCTCCGGGCCCCTGCGCCGAAGTGTCGTCGAGGTTGCCACCCCAATAACCCGCGTAAGTGCGATTGGTATCGGCAAACTTTACATTTTGGTACAAGGTCAAGGCTACTAAGACGAGCAAGCCAACCCACAGTAATCCTTGAGTTGCCGCCAACATCTTCACCGCTTGCAGACTGAAACCCAGCAATGCCGCTATGCTGGGCAAAGCCGCGCTGCTCTTTGCGCTCGCCGTTTCAGGCAAGATGCGGCCAAAGTGAACCCAAGCAAAACCCAACCAAGGCCCGATGACGAGAATCCATCCCGCTATCGCAGCCAAAAAAGGTCCGTGCGGGCGAGCTTGGTAGCGGCCAGAGAGTCCGCCCATGGACCCCGCGCGGTAATATTCGAACGACAGTAATGGGGGCAAAGCCAAGGGGCCGATGAGCATGAATTCAGGGCGAACGAGCCCGGCCAGACCAGCAGCCACACCCCACGCTAAATAACGCCGCCAAAGCGGTTTCTGCACCACGCCCTCGCCGTATTCCCTGACCATAAACAGAGGCCAAAGCAAGACCAGCAACATCGCCGTTGCCAGCGGCGTCTCCATGCCCGACCAAGACCAACGCAAGAACCAAGCATCGGCGGCCACAATCACCATGAACCATGTTTTCCATGACTCCATAAAAGACAAGTGGTTGAGTGCTTTTTCCACCAGCACCAACACCAACAAACCTGACAGACCACCAAATACAGTGGCGGCGGCAAACGGGGAAAGCCCCAGTTTGAGCAACAGAGCCAAACCAAAAATCCAAAGGGGGCTGGTCGCACCGTAGGTGTGTTGGCCGGGATTAAAACTGAATTCTCCGCGTTGCGCCAAGTTTTCGGCGTAACGCAGATGGATGAACGTATCGTCAGTGATGTATCCCCGCATCAACCAACCAGCCGCCATAAAAATGGCGACGGCAAGAGCCAGACGGAGAGAGCGAGCAGAAGTCATAGGTTGCCTACTTGAGGAACATGGGCAAATTTTCAATGTCTTGTATGCGTGGGCGATACTCCTGCACATCGTAGAATCTGTCCACATCTACTCGTTTGATACCGCTGTTAACGTAGTCGAGGCCAACGGTGGTGTATTTACCATCTTGCAACGATGTCATCACACCACTGCGGCCGGCCAAAAGTGTGTCCATGGCCAGGTTGCCGAAATTCAAGGCAACCATGCGGTCCAGCGAATCTGGTGGTCCGCTGCGCATCATGTAGCCAAGTTGTTGGTACATGATTTGATGACCGGTGATTTCTTCGATGCGTTCGGCAGCCCAACGCCCGACACCGCCAAGTTTTCGATGACCATAGGCATCGGTCTCTCCGGTTTCCATGATCTCGCCGCCCGCAGGAACGGCGCCTTCGCTGACGGTCATGATGGCGTAGCGGCTAGGATTATCCATCTTGTCGCGCAGCAACATGTCCGCCAACTTTTCAATATCAAAGGGGACTTCCGATATGATCGCACGGTGCACGTCGGACAGGTAACTAGCAATCAAACTGGTTTCACCGCTATTGCGACCGAAGAGCTCGATCATACCGATTCGTTCGTGGCTGCCGATCGGCGTGCGCAAGTCGTTGATCACCTGCACTGAACGAGTGATCGCCGTGCCAAACCCGATGCAATAGTCGGTACCGAAAACATCATTGTCCATCGTCTTAGGAATCGCCACCTGAACGAATCCAGCCGATGCCAAGTGACCGGCAAAACTGAGAGTGTCGTCGCCACCGATGGGAATCAAGGCGTCGATTTCCAAGGCCTGCAAATTTGCCACTACCGTGTCGGTGACATTGGCCGGATAGGTGAGACCGTCTTGGCGCAAATGCACTGGCAGATCCTGTTCGCGCATCTTGGCCGGATTGACCCGGCTAGTGTGCAAGAATGTACCACCGGTGCGATCAATCGTGCGCACGTCGAGATGGCCAAGCGGCAACAACCATTGCTGGTTCCATTCGGGGTCACCGTCAATACGGTAGTTGACCACACCTTCCCAACCGCGCCGAAAACCCACCACTTCGATGCCCGCGGCAATGGCCCGCGCCACCACTTGCTTCATGGCCGAATTGAGGCCAGGTACATCCCCACCGCCCGTCAACAAGGCGATTTTTTTTAATGAAGCCATGAGCTTCCACTTTCTTTAGAAATCAAATTTGCAGTGGCATCCGTTAGCCAAGAAGGTGCCTTCACACGACATCTTCACCAAAGACTTGACATCATCTTCGCTTAACCCAAAGGCATCCATGGCCAATTCATATTCCCGTGACAAACTGGTGCTGCTTACCGTTGGATTGTCAGTGCACAGGGCAACTTTGACTCCCGCATCGAGGAATCGAGGCAAAGGGTGATCGGCCAAAGACGCCACCGCCCCCGTTTGAATATTCGAAGACAAGCACACTTCTAAATAGGTGCCGTCGCGGGCCAATCGTTTGATCAATTCATCATCTTGTCCGGCGCTGGTGCCATGTCCGATGCGGTCTGGCCCAAGGTATTCCAAGGCTTCCCAAATGCGCTCTGGACCTTCGCTCTCTCCGGCGTGACATGTCTTTTTGAGGCCCATCTGCGTGGCCAAGTCGTAGGCTTCTTTAAAAAGAATCGGTGGAAAGGGCTCTTCGTGCCCGGCGATGTCAAAACCAATCACGCCGACACCATTATGAAACTCTTCTTTTTCACCGAGGACTTCACGCAACAATATGCGAGCCATATTACCGCCATGATTACGCATGGCGATGACAATAATACCGGCTCTGAAATCATCGTGGTCTTTGCCAAAATCGGAGAACCCCTTGCGCGTCGCCGCCAAGACTTGGCGGTTTGTCAAACCAGCGCGACGGTGAATCAAAGGATTGATCCGCAGCTCGAGCAAGCGGATGCCATCGTTATACGCATCTTCGGCCAACTCAAAAGAAATACGGCGAATGTTGTCGTAAAATTGCGTGTACTGCAGCGGCACATGAAATTTGTCCAGGTAATCAAGCAGTGTGTTGTCTTGGCTATCATCCCACTGCAAATAGTGCCGAAATTGTTCAAAGTCTAAGCCGGGCACGGCGCTGTAATATTTTTCAGACAGCTCCCACAATGTCGAGGGGCGAATCGAGCCGTCGAAGTGGCGATGAATATCAGCCAACGGAAGCGACTGGATAAAATTGCGGCGGTCTGAGTTCTGTTCGTTCGTCTTCGACAAATCTTGTGACATCTTATTATTTCCATTCTTTGAGCGATCAAAATGCCGCAGGTAAATTCGGGATAGAATAGGTGTATTGGAGCCATTTAGCCACTAAAATCACACTGGCGTCGCTAAAGCGGCGCCTTTCTGCTATGGTGACCTCATGACTGAGAGAGCGAGCAGTCAGCCCGAAGTGGCTCACTCCAACAGGAGGCACAATCGATGGTAACCATTGAATCCGATGACCAATTGAATTTGACGATGTTTTCGTGTACCGGTACTCCCACACCTTCAGAGCTGAAAAACACACTCACTGCTTTTTACGAATCAGAACCTACACTCAATACCATTTGGGACTTCAGCAATGCTGACTTGGCGGAAATAACCGCCGAAAAGATCAGCGAACTAGCAGCATATCTTAAAAACGCCTCCCACTCACGCGCTGGTGGTCGTTCCGCTTTGATTTATAGCATGAAACAGTTGTCCGAGATGAGCGAGCGCCTGTCTAACCTTGCCGAACTGGAGATCGAAGACGCCACCATCAAAGTTTTTGACACCATGGACAAGGCACGCCATTGGATTAGCGAGTAAGGGCAGTTCCTTCGCAGAGTCTCGCACTCGCGTGGCCCGTTCGGTCAGTCATATTGGGGTTAAAATGGAGACCTTGCACAGGAGTACATCTTCGACTTAACCTCTGCTGCAAAACAAGTTACGCACGATCAGGGTTTTCTCAGGCTTCACTCAGTGCGTATCAAGAGTCACCATCGCCAGAACAGCGTAGAGTCTTCACCAACGCGAACAATAATTCATGTGTTCTAAGGAGAAGCCCTATGTCCAAACCAACACGTCGTGCCTTTCTAGCAACATCGGCGGCTTTTGTAGCCGCAGTCACTGCGCATTCAGTAGCCTGGCCCACTCGCTTCGCTATGGCCTCAACAAACGACCCAAACGTTCAAAAAATGATCGAGGCGGTTACTGCTGGCGACTTGGCTACAGCAACTGACCTGATAGCCCAATCTCCAGACTTGGTGCAAACACGCGACACGAAAGGCCTGAGCGTCTTCGCCCTTAGCTTGCTCCATGGACACCCCCAGATTGGTGCAGCCATTCGAGGTGCGGGATACGAGTTGGACCTGCACGAGGCCGCCTTGGCTCTGGACTGGGAAAGGCTAGCCACGCTCGCAGAGCCTGACCCCATGCAAGTGAATTCATTTCACGCGATCGGCGGATCGGCCATGTGGGCAGCGGCTCGCGGAGGCGCCGGTTCTCAAATGTGGCGGGTCTATCAATATGGCGGTGACCCCGACCTCACACCTCAGGACGGGTATTCTCCCCTACGGGCAGCTTTGGATTTGCCGGATTTGGCGACTGCCGAAATGACAGCGGCCGCGTTACTGAGTAATAACGCCAGCGCCAATACGGTGGAGCCTGACCTGCAAACGGGTTTGCACTTGGCGGCCGCCCGAGGCAGCAGCGAATTGGTTGAAATCTTTATTCGCAAGGGTGCCGACCTCGACGCCCTGGACCCCCAGGGCCGTACGGCACAGGATCTGGCGGAACAGAATGGTCACTCTGCGGCAGCCAATATTCTCCGAAATCACAGCAATATTCCGCGCGATTTTTCGGCTCAGAAACGAACCCGAGATTCTAATGAGCAGCCGTATACTGTCCCCGATTTTGGCAGGATCTCGTTGCCAGAACGCAGCAAATTTGTTGGCGCTTCACACGGGCGCATGGCAGAGATTCAGCGCCTGACGAAAGTTGACCCGCGTTACGCCCATTCGGTAGCGACCACTGATGAAGCCGCGGTTGAAGCTGGTGCGCATATGGGCAACCAAGACATCGTGAACATGCTTTTGGAATTCGGCGCTTCTTATGATCTGACAACTGTTGTGATGCGAGGCGACGTTAGCACGCTCAAGTCGCGCCTTAAGGCTGAGCCGCGGCTTATTCACGAGCGCGGCGCACACGACTTCCCCATGCTGTGGTACCCGGTAATTGGTGGCGAGCTGCTGGAATGCACTGAAATACTGCTCGACGCTGGTGCCGATATCGAACGCCAACATTTTTTGGGGAACACCGCCTTGCACTATGCTGTCCTTGGCGGCCAGTTGGAGATGACCGCATTATTACTAGAACGCGGAGCCGACCCCAATCGGATCAGTCGCAAATTTTCCGGCGACGGCATAACGCCGCTCGGCTTGGCTGAACAACGGAAACACGCCGCGGTCGCTCAACTTTTGCGCGACCGTGGAGCACTTTGATGGACCCCAAATGAATCGGCTTCGGGCTTGCGCCAAACCGGCTGACGATGCCACAATGAACCCGATCTCGTGAACGATGGCGGGAAGCAAAGTCAGCAACCAAACCACTAACGGGGCGACAATGATTTACGAATTTGGCGAACTCAGGTTCGACGGAGTGTCGGGACAATTGACATCTCTTGATGGTCAGTCGGTTTCTTCATTGTCACCCCAGCCAGCGGCGCTTTTGTTATTGTTGTTGGAACATGCGGGCAAATTGGTGACTCATGAAACCATTCGCGGACGCCTGTGGCCCGACTCGCAGGTTGAATACGACCAGGGCGTGCATTTTTGCATCAGGCAAATCCGCACGGCGTTGGCCGACTCAGCGAAATCACCCCAATTCATCGAGACGCTAGCCAAACGCGGCTATAGGTTTATAGCTCCAGCGCGCCGCATCACAGACCCCCAGTCAATTCCAAAATCGGCGCATCTCGTCAACTCGAAAATAGCCAAAGCCGTAGGAGTCCTTTTGTTGGTGGTCGCCTCAACCATTGGTTACCTCAGTCTCAAGCCCAACAACGACTCAATCCAGCCCCCTATCCCCATAGCAATCATGCCGATGAATTACTCAACAGACGAAAACATCTCGCAAAGCACGAAAGCCCTGGCAATGCATTTGGTGGCTGATCTGACAAAGGATATTCGGTTATCGGTCGTGGGCCCGACGACGACGGTTCAATTTTCAAATGAGATTGAATTGATGAAGACAACGGCGGGAATTTCAGTGACGTATATCATCAACGGACGTTTTGTCCAGCAGGACGAAGACGTCAGATTGCTTGCCGAATTAATCCGTACTTCTGATGGCGCCCACATCTGGACTCATTGGTTTGAACTTCCGCTTGATCCGGCAGGTGTGTCACTAATCATTCAAGCGGCGGTGAAAGAATCTATCCTCACCGATCCACTTACAGTTATAGAATCAGACTGAAAAACGGAAATGCATAATGTCCCCGTCCTTGACCACATAAGATTTGCCTTCAAGCCTCATCTGCCCAGCTTCTTTGACCGCTTGTTCGCTTTCAAATTTAACCAAGTCATCGTAATGATAAACATCGGCCTTGATAAACCCGCGTTCAAAATCAGTGTGGATCACACCCGCAGCTTGTGGCGCTTTATAACCATCGTGGAACGTCCAGGCGCGAACTTCTTTTTCGCCGGCCGTAAAATAAGTATGTAAATTAAGCAGCTTATAGCCGGCGCGAATCACCTGATTAAGTCCCGGTTCTTTCACACCCAAATCGGCCAAAAACTCCAGTTTGTCTTCAGCCTCCATTTCAGCCAACTCGGCTTCAATGCTGCCGCAGATGGCCACCACTTGTGATCCCTGGGCAGCCGCAAACTCCGCCACTTTTTGGAAGTGCGCGTTCTGAGAAGGGTCAACCAGGTCGGCTTCATCGACGTTTGCCACAAACAAACTCGGCTTTAAAGTGATCAAATGCAGATCACGAATGGAGAGCAAATCCTCGTCACTCAATTTTATAGCACGAGCCGGAATGCCTTCTTCGAGTTTGGGAAGAACTTTTTCTAAAGCGGCCACGGTCTTGATGGTGTCTTTGTCACCACTGCGCGCCTTCTTCTGCAAGGTGATCAAGCGCTTTTCCACCGAAGCCTGATCAGCGAAGATCAACTCCAGTTCGATCACTTCGATATCGCGAATGGGATCGACCGAGCCATCAACGTGCACGATGTTATCGTCTTCGAAGCAACGCACGACGTGGGCAATGGCATCGGTTTCGCGAATGTGGCCCAAAAACTTATTACCCAGGCCTTCGCCCTTCGAGGCCCCTGCCACCAAGCCGGCGATGTCGACAAAGACCATCGTCGTCGGAATCAACTTCTGGGGCGGGATAAACTTGGCGATTTGATCCAAGCGCGTATCGGGCACGTTAACGATGCCCAGATTGGGCTCGATAGTGCAAAAGGGGAAATTGCTCGCGTCCGCTTTGTTTGACGTTAAAGCGTTGAAGATTGTCGACTTACCTACGTTTGGCAGCCCAACAATTCCGCATTGAAATCCCATTTTTCGGTCCCTTCGGCGCCCTTCAAGGCGGCCAATAATATCTTAACTACGCAAACACATGCTTCATGGAGAGGCGCTACCCATAGATCGCGGCGAAATCTAACCTTGGCCCCCCGCTGGGTCAACCTGACCAAGGGCGATTGTACTTTTGAAAAAATCCGGTATTCTGAATCAATGCTTTGAAAACCATTCAATCGTTCTCTGAAAGGCGTGAAGATGCAAGATCGTGGCTTTAGAGTGAGAGCCCTTGGAGAAATCGCCATCCGCTGCCAGGACGTTCCCAAAATGGCCGCGTTCTATCGCGACATTATCGGGCTTGAAGACATTCCGGGCGACTACCGTGATACGATAGCCTTTTTGAAAATTGCCGAGGGATTTGCAGGACACACCACCATTCTGGCGCTCTTTGCCGCCGACGACCACGGCGAAATAACAGATGGTTCTGATGCTGTGCGGCCAACGACCGGCGCAACGTCATCTCTTCATCACTTTGCTTTGACCATCCCCTTTGCCGAGCAAGAAGCCGTTATGTCATGGTACGAAAAAAACGGCATCACCTATCGAATCGAAAACTTTGGCTGGATTGGCTGGCGGGGTATTTTTACCAATGACCCCGAAGGCAACACGGTTGAACTGGTTGCATTCGATAATTCGTTGCTCGACGAGGCCTGATTAACCAGGCCACCCTTGGCCTCATCACATAATTCCCCGTTTTGTATAATCACCCAACGACCTGCAATCAGCAGCCAGCCGGGTTTGCTTTTTGGTACCTTTAGTAGTACTATCATCTCTTCGATTTCACCATTGGCGTGGCAGCCAAGAGAATTATGCATCTATTTGGGAGATCACCGCAATGCGTTGTGCCTTGGTTTTTTTCTTAGTAATCGCCTCATTTGTCTGCCCAATGGCAGCGGATGCCTTTGAAGTCACCTTTGGCAATTCATGGGACAACGTGCCTCTCCAAGAGATACTGGATGCCGAATACGGCCCCGGAGTCGTTGATGTCGCCACGCAATACGAAGGCTATCTTTCCGGTGACGCGGATCCTCCGTATTGGCTAGACGCGACTTTGGAAGGCCTTGTCGTTCGCGAAATCGCCGGTTTCCGCAATCAAAACACCCTGGGCTGGTATGTTGAAACATTGAACGGCCCTCCTGTTATCGACGGTGTCAACGACGGTGTTGTGATTGAGGGTTCTGACTCGGCGGGAGCCACGGTCACTGTCGAATTTCCCAACGGCATCACCCAATTTGGATTTTATATGAATCCCAATGGACCGAGCGACTCCGGCGTCAATGCGCCCGAACCAGAGATGTTTTACACCAACCGCTTTTACAATGATTTGGGACCAGATGGCAGCGGCTCGCCCCATGCGCCCTTCGATGGCGACCCACAAGTCTTGATATACAACCTGACCGACATCAACGGCGGTATCCCAACCTACGTCTTGGCTTGGGAAGATCTTGATTACGGCGGTAACCTCACACCTAGCGGTTCGACCGGTGGAACCGACAATGACTTCCAGGACATGGTGGTCGAAATACAGGCCATCTCGCCCGTCAAAACGGAAGCTGCGTCTTGGGGCTCGTTAAAGGCCTTGTTCCGTGAGTAAGTGACATTGTTTCGGCGGCGCCGTTGGTCAACAGGCCAACGGCGCTTTTTTTGTGCGGACATTGGCTCGAACTTGTCTTAAATTTGGATCTATCAGCAAGTCATTCCCAAACGACGGTGGCATTCATATTAGCAATCCTAAAAAAGCAGACAAGTTTTCCAAAGGGGAAGAAATCGCCAATGCCATCACTCACGGATTGGGCTCTCTAGGCAGTGTTCTCGGATTGGTCGTGCTCACCACTTTGGCATCCTCTCGCGGCGATGCCAAACTCGTTATTGGCGTGAGCATTTTTGGCGCTTCGATGGTGATCCTCTACACCGCCTCGACGTTCTACCATGCCTTGACCCACAAACGGGCCAAAGACATTTTCGAATTGATGGATCACGGCGCCATTTATCTGCTGATCGCAGGCTCCTTCACGCCATTTGCGTTGTCGGTCTTGGGCGGAAGCTGGGGTTGGTCGTCTTTGGGGTCGGTATGGGGCTTGGCAATTCTCGGCATAATTTATGAGGTCGTTTTTAGACGACCGTGGAAATGGTTGTCATTGAGTTTCTATGTTGGACTCGGCTGGCTGATGACCATTGTGGTCAAACCGATGTCCGCCGTCTTGCCGAGCGACGGTCTTTCGCTGATCATTGCCGGTGGTCTTTCGTACACGCTTGGAGCGGTCTTCTATGCATGGCGTGCTTTCCCTTATCATCACGCCGTATGGCACGTGTTTGTATTGGGCGGCACTGGCTGCCATTTCGCCTGTGTTTTGTTGTACGTGATTCCGCCAGCTTGATAAAAAGGCCG
>JBLIOK010000054.1:0-11423 GCA_047639735.1 Candidatus Krumholzibacteriia bacterium
GAGCGGTGCAGGATGCTGCCCGGATGAGGATTGCGAGGCGCCAAGAGGTCACGCACTTCGCCATAATCCCGGGCGAGGGCAGCTCGGTCGTAGTACCAATGGACGGGCATGGCGAGCGCGTCGCCGAGGAACAGGCCCCACAGGGCACCTTCGGCGCGCGAACGGGTGGTCTGGACGTTTGGTGCGGTCATGACGAGCCTCCGGCAAAATGGGATTGGTTCCCCTTAATCTAGTTGCACATCCATGAGCCGCCACATCTTGGCGCAGCGCAGGAGGCTTCTGTGAGGACTCTGAATCTTATCAAAGCCCCATCCGCGCGACTTCATTGTGACCGTAAATTTCTGCTTTGACGGGGGTAAATGAAAGGCTATATTCGTTAAGCGCCCACGATGGAAGATTCAATAGGAGGATTGCCATGCTGAGCGGAAAGATTATCAAGACTTCAATCACTTCGCTGACCGTCGCAAGTGTGCTTTTGGCCGCTTGGGGTTGTGGCGGCGACGACCCGACCGCCCCGGAAACCGCCGAATTCACGCTAAGCGGGGCCAAGGTGAGCATAAACGACCAATCTTTAAATGGCCGGAACATCCATCAGGGTGAATTCACCGATCCCATGCGCTTTGAAGCACGTCTAGCTGACCGCCACGGCAACCTCATTCCCGGCGGCCGAGTAGAAGTGCAATTCGGAATGCCCGGGATGATGGGGAACATGATGAATGGATACACGGGTGAGTTCTATTGCTACGACGACGGAACCCATGGTGATCCGGTCGCTGGAGATGGTGTCTATTGCTTTGTTGACAGCGTTGGAGATTACGGCTGCCACCGTGCTGGTGCTCAGCTAGGTGAGTATAGCTACGAATTCTGCGGTTACGATCAGCACGGACAAAAGAGCAATCGTATGCAGGTGGAGGTTACTTTGGTGCCATAATTGGCCGGAGCTTTTGTGACTGTTCATAAACAATTGTCGTTCGAGTGTGTCTCTCATTTTAAAGGAAGTTGTCATCATGAAGAAAAGCGTGATTGTCCTATTGACCCTTGCTGCATGCATGCTGCTTTTCACCCCCCAATCGGTACTCGCCTTCGGTTCCATCGGCAGTGATTGGGTAGCATTCTATACTCCATGCGAGCCCCTGGTTACCGCCAGTTGTACGGCTTGTCACATGAATGGAACCGCTTTCAACCCCTACGGTGCCGATCTAAAGACTGCCATTGACGGTGGCATGTCTCGCCAAGAGGCGTTTTTCGCCATCGAGGGTGATGATTCGGATTTGGACGGGTTCACCAATGGTCAGGAAATCGTCGTCGACTGCACATTACCGGGTGACGCCTCGGAATTTGGTACGGTCGCGGATGTTCCGACCAGTTGGGGACAGATCAAGGCCTTGTACCGGTAAAAACTGGTAGCCTAGAACAGGCGCATCGCACCTAGTTGTGATCAAGCGACCCCGTCTCGACGGGGTCGCTTTTGCTACGCACCAGACAAATCCTTCATCGCCAACTTCTTCACTACCCGGCGCAATTTCCGGTGGCCGTCAAACAAGCGCGTGAAATCCGATTCGCGTCGTCCACCTTTGGCGCGCACAACCGCGACCAGGGCCTTCTTTTCCGCCGCCGTCCAGCCCGCGACACCGGGCAAGGTCAACACCAGTGGACTCCACCGTCGCCAAGCCAACTTCTCGCCTGCGCTCCAACGCTGTCGGCTGCGCACGCCTAGCAACGCCATGGCTTCGCGGGCACACACCTCTTCGGCCTGCTTGCGGCGCGCACCAAAACGGTCGGCGAGATACGCGGTCACGTGCAAGCCGACATTGGCCAACGGCAACATGCCGATCACATCGGCGCGGGGCTTTTTCACATCGAAATAAACGTTTTCGGCCGCCAGTTTTTCCAACGTGGCAATGCTCGAGCGGTTTTTGGGAGTCTTCCGCAATCGACGCAACTCGCTGCGCATCAGCTTCAACACATCTTCATCGCGCGCCCGGAAACCCAGCTTCTGGTAGAACCACCACGCGCCCGAAGCCAGGCCTTCTTGATTGCCGTCGCCGCCCAGTTGGTACGGGTAGATGGTGAAGGTGTCGGCAGCGAAGACAAGTTTGAGGGCTGCTAACAGGCGGCCGTACATAAATGCAGCCTCGCACCCGCGGTAGGTTTCGAAAACGTTGTACGCCACTTCGACCGAGCCAAACAGGGCGCTGTTGAGCACATAACCTGCGGGCACGCCGTTTTTCAGGATCAGAAATCCGTAGACCGCTTCAAAGATCAGGCGCCGTTCGGGCAACGCACCAATGGCCGCGAACTGCAGCCCCTTCCCGCAGTCGATCAATCGCACATCGCGCGGGTCGCCATAGGCGAAAACGTCGAGGTCTCGGCTGCGGGTGACCATCGCTTCGCGAGCCAGATCAATGATTTCCTGGCCCTTGCGCTCGTTGACTGCGCGCACTGATAAAGGCGGATTTTTCAAGGCTACGCGTAAGTCAGGGCGCTTCACCTGCAGGGGTTCGGTCTGGTAAAAAACCTTCGTGCCGCTGAGTTTGGCGCGCGTGCGGTTTGGCCCGCCGGCTCCACCAGCGATCACCAACGGCAAGTCCAGGCGCTCGTAAAAGAACTCGCGGGTCGGCGTATCCAACTCCAAGTCTTTGATGCGATTGATCACGAAGGCGGCGTCGGTTTCATCCGGTGCTTTCATCCGGTTGATCCAGTCGCGCACCGGGAAGGCAAATTCGTCCAGGCCGGGTGTTTCGGTATAGAGCGCCAGCAGGTGCAGAATTTTGTCGAGCTTCTCGCCGCTGCCAAGTTCGGCCCAGTCGATCTGCAGGCGGTCGGGCCAACGCTTGGCTAGCCACTGGGCCATCTGCATGAAGAACTCGTAACGGATTTCGGTGCCCTCGATACCGGTGTCGACCAAGCCGGACCGCTGGCGCTGCAGGTCGCGGCGGTTGTGAAACGAGGCGAGCATAGTTTCGACCTGACCCAGCAGGCGCGCGTCATCGGGATGGGCACCGCAGAAGCAGAGCATTTCGTGCAGGCGCAGCACCGTTTCGGCCGTGGGCAGGGAGGCGGATTCGAGGCGGCGCAGCAGTTCGAGTTTTTGCGCGCCAAGGTCTGCGCCAAAACTGTTCTTCAGTGTTTCCAATTCGGTCAACAGTGTTTTGGCGGCGGTGGGCATCTGAAGTCTCCCTGGTGGTGCGGCATTCACGCGAATATGTCTGGAATCCAGAATACCCGTCATTCGCCGTGCCGAAAAGTGCTGGATTAAATTGCTGAACAGGTGCCCGAATTTTCAGGAAATTGCCCATTTGTGAGTTGATCCCCAGAGGATTGAAGTCCTGCCTCAGATAGCCCAGAGAACTATAACATACGAAAGTTTATTATTGAAAACAGGTTATCATTATGCTATGGTTTGTATGCTGATTTCGAGATACGACTACTCAAATAATCAAAGAATAGTCGTCTAGTGATTGAGGGGGCGGTTCCGTCATGCCATTAAGAATGAGGGGTTCATCATGTCCAATTGCCTGATTCGCCGTGTAATTGCAATGGTAGTGTTGATTCTCCTGGTGGCGCCCGCAACCGTTGATGCCCGCAATCCCTTTCGCCGCGCCTTTTTTGATCGGTACCCCGTCGCCAACAACACAACCCTCGACAACTTGCCGTCCAACTCCGCCCATTGCGGTGCGTGTCATTTCGATTTTGACGGCGGCGGGACCCGCAATCCCTATGGCCTGGCCCTCGAAGTTCGGTTGGCCGCAGGGATGAATATCGACCAAGCCCTCGCCGATGCGGAATTTCTGGAATCGGACGGTGACGGTTTTAACAACTATGTGGAAATCACGGACATCGCCAATTGGTCTAATACGCCAACTTTTCCGGGCCTGACCGAGGGTAATTTGGGCAATGTGGTGAATCTGGATGTGGCTGACCTGGTGGGCATTGTGACGCCCAGCGGTGGTACCGATAGCGTGCCACCGGTCGTGACCGTGCTGTCCCCAGCGGGCGGCGAAAACTGGGACCCCAACACGATGCGCCCGGTGAACTGGACGGCCGTCGATGCCAACGGCATTGCGGGTGTGGATTTGTTTCTCAGCAGCGATGGCGGCTTGACCTGGAAACAAATAGCCAAAGGTCTGCCCAACGACGGAACCTACGACCAGTTCGTTCCCAACCTGCCAAGCGCCAACAGCCTGATCAAGGTTGTGGCGACCGACAATGCTGGCAACGTGGGCGAAGGTGTCAGTTCGTCGGCTTTCAATCTGGCCGCCTACGTGGGGGGCGTCGTGCCGACCACCCTGCGCGATTTTGAGTTGTCCGGCACCCAGCCTTTCGGGGCCAACGAATTGGAAAACCCCAGTCAGGTTTGTATCGCCTGCCATGCCGACTATGATTCGGCGACGGAACCCTATCACAACTGGCAAGGCAGCATGATGGGCCAAGCCATGCGCGACCCTCTGTATCGGGCGACCGTGGTGGTGGCCGAACAGTTCGTGCCGGCGGTGGGAGATCTGTGCATCCGCTGCCATTCACCCGGTGGTTGGCAAGGCGGTCGCTCCCTGGACACCAGCATGAACATGCTGAACGAAACGGACTTTGAAGGTGTGCAGTGCGACTTCTGTCACCGCATGGTTTCGCCGCACTATGTCGATAATGTCAGCCCAATCGTGGACTTGGCAATTTTGGCCGATCTCGAGGAAATTCCACTGGACCCGGCCAATGGCCAGTTCATTTACGACCCGGCTCCGGTGCGCCGTGGCCCCTATTCTGATGTCGATGCCAGTCACCAGTGGTTGGAGTCCGATTTCACGCTTAGCGCGAACATGTGCGCCACCTGCCATGACGTCAGCAATCCGGTTTTCATTGCCGGCGTAGCACCGGGAGTCTACGAAGTTCAGGCCCTTGATTCGGCCCATCCAGATGGCAACAAACGCAACATGTTCCCGGTCGAGCGCACGTTCAGCGAGTGGAGCGCCAGCGAGTATGCGAGCACCGGCGTGTACCAACCACAGTTCGCGGGCAACCGGCCCGACGGCATGGTCTCGACCTGCCAAGACTGCCATATGAAGGATGTGACTGGCGTCGGTTCCAACGTGCCCGGATCGCCAACGCGCACTGACCTTGGCCTGCATGACCTCACCGGCGGCAACACCTTTGTGCCAGACATCCTGTTGGACTTCTATCCGGATCTGGACCCGGCCGCCCTGGCCGATGGCAAGCAACGGGCCATCGCCATGTTGAGCCTGGCGGCGACCATGGAGCTGACGATGACGCCGGTGGAAGGCAAGCCGGCCGTCAACGTGCGCATCACCAACGAAACGGGGCACAAGCTGCCTTCGGGTTACCCGGAAGGGCGCCGGGCTTGGTTGCACATCGAGGCCTATAATTCTAATGATATCAAGGTCTACGAGTCGGGTGCTTACGATGACCAGACCGGCGAACTGGACCACGATGCCGACGCCAAAATCTACCACATCGAGCCAGGTATTTCGACGCGTCTGGCGCCGATCTTGGGCATGCCGTCCGGGCCTTCGTTCCACTTCGCCTTGAACGATACCGTCTATTTGGACAACCGGATCCCACCGAGGGGATTCACCAACGCGGCCTTCGAGGCGATACAGTCCCCGCCGGTGGCCTACACTTATGCCGACGGCCAGTACTGGGACGACACAGAGTATGTGCTGCCCATCAGTGCTGTCCGGGTTGAAGTGACCTACTACTACCAGACCACTTCGAAGGGCTACATCGAATTCCTGCGCGATGCCAATACCACCAACACCCTTGGGCAAGAGCTGTATGACTCGTGGGCTAACCACGGCCGCAGCGCACCTGTAGTGATGGCGCAGCAAGCAGCCCTGTTGGACGTCTCGGCCGTCGAGGGCGATGACAATCTGCCGCGGGTGACCAGCCTGGCGCAAAATTATCCCAACCCGTTCAATCCCCAGACGTGGATCGACTTTTCATTGCCGGCGCGGGGGCCGGTGAGTTTGCGGGTCTATGACGAGCGCGGTGCCTTGGTGCGCAGCCTGGTGGATGAGTCGGATCTGGCGGCGGGTTTTCATCACCTGCGGTGGGATGGCAAAGACCACGCCGGACGCGGCAGCGCCTCGGGTGTCTACCACTACGTGTTAAAAACAGCGCGGGGGCAGTTGAGTCGGAAAATGACTCTGATCAAATAGAAAGTCGACAAAATCGCCGGGTAAACGAGACCGCCGACCCGTGAAGGGTCGGCGGTTTTGTCGTAGCGCGCGGTGCACTTGCCCGCATAGTTATGCAACAGCTACTTCAACAGCGTCATGCGTTTTGTCTCTTGGAATGCACCTGCCTTGAGGTGATACAAATAGATATCCGAAGCGACCAATCCCCATTGCCGCTGCGCCCATTCCAAGAGACCTGATGACGCCCCCCCTCGCGAGTTTCATGAATGATTGTGACAATCCGCCGGCACCACAGTAGCCCTTATCATTGAGGACGAAAAACAAAGGAGAATCCGGCCAGAGTATTGTTTCATCATAATTAAGCACGGGAACGAAATTCAGGTAAGCCATTGCAGTTGAAGTGTTTGCATTTTAAATGTTTTTTCATGCTATTTCAGCAGTCACACTGTTAATCGCTCAAAACTCCATTGGAACGGACGCTCGGCCTTTAAGTTTAGCGCAGGAATAATCACCAATGGGATAATTGCCATTAATGGAAACCTTGGACCTGAACTCGCTGAAAGAGACAGCCCAAAATCTGCGAAACGAGAAAAGTCGCTCAAGGGTATTTTTTCCGAAGCTCAAAATGATGCTTATTCAGACAAATATATAGACTCTGCAAATCTCAAAAAACACGCGTTCTTTTTTGGAAAGCTTTCAGGGATAGACAAAACCTCAAGTCATTTTCATAGCCCTAGTGTTTTAAAATCATACACCCCTGATGGAGAAAGCTATCTGCTATCGTTGTCTTTTCTGGCGTCAAAAATGACATTCCATTTATTTGCCAAATGACAAAACTTAGGGTGACACCATATGTCAACTCCGTTGGACTAACTGTCCACTCGCAAGAAGCCTCAACCAGAACCCGACGGGTGCCACTGAGGACACGTGATATTGCCGCAGTGTTGATCGCCCAGTTCGTTGTTCTCATACAACTGCCCCAGACCTAGATGGCCGCAAGGTGCTTGGGGGGCGGCGAGAGAGGCATAGGCATAAACACGCGATGAGACTTCAGGCCGTCGCCAACTAAAACTTGGACTCGTTCGGTGTTTCATCCGCTGCTTCATCCCCTTCTTCGACGATGACTTCCTCCTGTTCCGGCGTGACCAAGTCCCCCACGAAGAGGCTGGCGTTCTTGACAAAGAACACATTGGAAAGCCCTTCGCATTGGGCCTCCATTCGTTCGGCTTGCTCCGCTTCCTTTCCTTTTTCCGGGGTGGCCAGACCAAGCATCACCAGTTCGGCGTCGCGGCTTTCTTCGCGAATGATGTCTGCGACTTTCGCCGCAGGATCTTTTAACAGAACCTTGATGTCGGCTTCGATACGGATTTCATCCACCAAACCCTTCAAGAACGATTCCGTGCGTTGTTTCATCAGTTCGGTCGTCGCCAAGCTCATCAGGCTGACCCGCGCGTTGCGCCAGGCCGAATTACGAGTCAGCAGGAACGTCAACAGCAACATCAAGTCGCCATTGCGCTGCAATCCGCCCCACCAGATCATGACCTGTCGCTCAACCCCTTGGCGTTTGTAGAGCAATTGTGGCCGCACCCGAGCAAAGGCCAATGATTTGTTCAGGACTTCAAGGCGGCGCATGGCCCGTAGAAATTCCACCTGCAGTCCAGGGTCGCTGGGCCAACCCAACAGCACGGTGTTGCTGGAGATCCCCGCCAAGCCGTTGGCCTGGGCCACATCCACGATGCCATCGACCAGGTTGCGGGCCATGTCGACCTCAGGAAAAGCCACCACGCCCTCTTCGGCCAGAACTTCGCGCATCATTTGGACCTGCTCGCGCAGGTCATGCGGACCATCTGCCATCACATCTCCCACTTCCAGCTTGCAGACCGTCACCACACCACGGCCTTGACTGAACCACTCACCAAAGCGGACCAGGTCCAGTTCGGTGCGGATGTCATCGACAAATACCAGGATGTGAGGACGCCAGCTGCGCGGTGTCATGGGGCGGTTCGCCAGTTGAACCAGTGCCCAACGGATCAGGCTTTCGTAAAGGCCCCGTCGAGCGTCACTCCAGCCGGATTGCCGCTCGCGCTTGGACAGCAATAAATAGAGCGCAAGCTCGGCCATCATCGCCACCACACCAGCGAGTGGATTGATCAGCAGCATCACGGCCAGGCAGGCAACGCCACCGAGGAAATTGATCAGCCAGGGAGAGGACAAGCCCGGACGCCAGGAAGGGTCTCCGCTGAGGGACTCGAAGGCCGCAACGAAATTCACCGTGCCATACACGGTCAGGAAAAACATGGTCACCACCGCGGCCACGGTATTCAAATCACCGAGAAAAACTGCGGCCAAGGCCAGCACCAGCGATACAAACAGCGGCGCCACCAGGTCGGGTTGCCCGTTCTTGATTCGGCCAAACATTTTGGGAGCCAGGCCATCTCGGGCCAGGGCTCCGAGAGTTCGCGGCGCTCCAAGGATGGACCCAACCGCCGACGAAAAGATCGCCGCCCACAAACCGGGCAGAATCAGAATCGGTCCCAGTGGCGCAATCCGCGCCCAGACCATCGGGTCGTTTTGCAGTTCCTCTGGGGTCGCGCCAATGGCCAAGAAGACCGGCACCACGATGTAAATCACCAAACCGGTGGCAACAGCCGCGAAAGCCCCGCGCGGTAGCGAATACATCGGGTCCTTGAGGTCACCCGACATCGCCAGGCCGGCCATGACTCCGGTCACGGCGGGAAAGAAGATGGCGAAACCCGTCCAGAAACCGATGTCGCCCGACCCTGAGTTCAGGGGTATAGAGACGCCGGTTTTGGACAGCGCTCCGACGCCGAGTGCCACGATGGATATGGCGACCAGCAACAGCAAAGGCGCTTGGGCCTTCAGGGCTTTTTCAGCGCCCAGCCAGGCCAATAATCCCACCGCGAGAATGATCACGACGGTGACCAATTGCATAGGCAGGCCCGGCCATACGAAGCGCAGGGATTCGGCCAAACCGTAGGCGTAAAGGGTGACCGAAAACGCCTGGGATAGAAACAGCGGCAACCCGATGGCCCCGCCGATTTCGATTCCCAACGCTCGTGAGATCACATGATAGGCCCCGCCCGCGCCGACTTGGGTATTAGACGCCACCGCGGAAAACGACAACGTCGTGATCACGGCGATGACATTGGCCAATAAGACGATGGGCAAAACCTTGCCCAATCCCAGGTGGCCCACCAGCCACCCGAAACGCAAATACATGATCACACCCAGGATCGTCAGGATCGTGGGAGTGTACACTCCATAAAATGTGCCGAGCTTGCGGGTCAAAGCGAACCTCCGGAAACGATCAGAACACTCTCGCCCTGTTTCTTTTGTGGTGTCACCATATCAGTTATTGGGTATGGTCTCATAATTTAGCGGTTCAGGCGGTCGCGAGCATTGACTCAAGGACGGCAACCAGTCAAGGGGATTCATCTTTGTCTTCGCCACCATATTGATCTGGTTCGGGGGCATGACCGGTTGGTCGGCCTATCTGGGCCTTGTCTCGGCTGGCCTCGCCATTTCGTTGCAGGCCCCACTGTCCAACTTGGCCGGATGGGTTTTCATCAGCATCCGAAAACCGTTCACGGTGGGCGACCGCATTGAAATTGGAGGCCACCCCGGGCACATCACGATTCTGGCGGGCCCGCTCTTTGAGACCAACTTACGGCTGGCAGCTTGCACCCAAAGCCTGAGCCATCTTTACAACGTCGGATAGATTAACGACACCGTCGAACTTGAAGTCCGAACGGAATGCATATGATCCGCCATAGAAGTCACCAGCGAACAGAGGCACATCAGTCAGGTTAACGGCACGATCGCCATTGATGTCTGCACTGTTGTGGCTGATTGCCATGCCGGCACTGCTCGTCAATGCGGCACCATTGACAATCACCACGGTCAGAGTCTCGCTTGAGCCCCCGGCAGCCAAAGGAGTAACCCATGTGGTTACGCCAGCGAGGTTGGTGTTGGAGTCAGCGGTCGAACCAGCAACACAAATAACCATGCCGTTGTCAGCGGATTCGATCCAGCAATCTTCGGATGGGTAGTTAGCGACGGGAAGACCGGCGCCATCTATTAGGGTCAACCTGATGGTCGCATCCACGGTGCCACCCATAATAGACGCTTCGGTGAAGGCACCTCCGCCGCCGTTGGGAAGGTTGAACATCACGGCAGTCTCGGGGCCGCCGTACGCACGCACAGCAGTTGCGAGGTGGAAATCTTCCACAGGCGGCATCGCGAAGGATGTAGCACTGACCATGAGGGTAATCATATAAATACCCGCGAATTTCTTATTAACCATGAGGGCACCTCCAATAGAGTTTTGATATCTCGTGAATGTGGCTTACTCAAGCGAACTCATCGATGCTATGAGGATACCACAATTGCGCCGCCCCTGAATTATTCGAACATGTAAACCAGGCTCACGCCAATTGCCATTAACACAAAGCTGGCCAGCGATGCTACCTGGGCTGGCACAAGGTTCTGGGTATTTCCATTGTAATTAAACAAGCGTATTGCCGAAAAGCTTGCTGCCGGCATACCCAAAAGACCTCCTAGAAGGCCACCGGTTGCGTCGCCATTGACAGCAATAAAAACAAGCCAGCCATAGCCAATGACAAGCATCGCCAGGTAAACATACACCGCGCGCGACAGCCCGATCTTTACGACCAGGTTACTCTTGCCGCTGGCTTTATCGGCATTGTAATCAGGGAATTCATTGATCCACAAAAACGCAGCTACCAGTACACCCAGCACCAGTGATGCATGAAAGACAGTGGCTGTGACTGTGCCGGTCTGTACCAGATAGGTTCCCAGTACCACCAATGGCCCATAGCTAATCGCCACCGCCAATTCGCCCCAACCACGATAGGACAGGCGTAGCGGGCCACTGTGGTAAAACCAGGCCAAAGCGATGCCTGCCAGGCCAATAAATAGAACCCTCTGGTCACGAAACACGACGATCAATAGACCAATGATAATGGCGGTGGTGTAAAAGGTGATCGCAATGAAGAATGTTTGTCGCCGAGTTAGTATGCTGTCAACCAATACGCGCTTGCCGCCGGAAAAAGGAGTGCGGTCTTTTTCTGCCACGGCCAAATCGGCACCACTGTCGTAGTCGACCAATTCACCCGAAGCATTTTTGGCAATTTCTACTGCAAAAATTCCGCTAATGGTGAGCAATAACCAAAGGGGGGAAAGCGAATGATCGGTCGCTGCTAGGCAGGCGGCCATAAACATACCGGAAAAGGA